>CAZOHX010000211.1:0-5468 GCA_964579315.1 uncultured Saprospiraceae bacterium | reverse complement strand
ATCTTATATGGTGGAAGTGTGAAACCTGCAAATGCTTTGGATATTTTTGCTCAACCAGATGTTGATGGTGGATTGGTGGGTGGTGCAGCACTAAATGCAGATGATTTTATACATATTATTAAATCATTTTAATCATAAAATAAATTTTAAATTAAACAGTGGGTTTTGCCCATTCAATAGATATGAAAAAATCAAAAATAACAATAACTTTTGAAATGGACGACAAAAACGTCCCAGAGAAGATAACTTGGGAATCTAGCGATGACCCAAATCAGAGTGGAAAAAAATCTGCAAAGGGAATGCTACTATCTTTTTTTGATGAGCAAGATTTGGATACCATGAAAATTGATTTATGGACCAAAGATATGAAAATTGATGAAATGAATCTCTTTATGTTTCAGACACTAGCTTCTTTATCAGATACATTTTTTAATTCGACAAAAAATACTGAATTGGCGAATGAAATGAGAAGCTTTGTACACCATTTTGGTATGCAAACGAAAGTGTTGGTGGAAGATAAAAAAAAGTGAGAAGTTGTTTCTCAATGAGAAAAACGAAATGAATTTCAAATTTATAGATTTAATAACCTTGAACGCTTTCAAATCTGCCAACTGATGAAGTGTGGTAGAAGATAGGGTTCAGCAAAATTAACTTTGGGTTTTTACCCAAACTGAAAATATGAAAGTAACCATAATAGGAGCAGGAACGATGGGGAATGGAATCGCCCACGTATTTGCTATGAAAGGACACAATGTAAATATGGTAGATATTGCCCAAGATGCCTTGGATAGAGCCATTTCAACCATCACCAAAAATTTGGATCGTATGGTTAAGAAAGAGCGTATTTCTGAATCGGACAAAGCGGAAACATTGGCAAATATAACGACCTTTACTGATATGAAATCAGCGGTTTCTGATGCAGATTTGGTGGTAGAAGCGGCCACTGAAAATGTGGGCTTAAAATTGAAAATATTCAAACAAATGGATGAATTGGCTCCTAAAAAGTCGATTTTAGCTACCAATACCTCATCTATTTCTATCACCAAAATTGCGGCGGTTACCTCTCGTCCAGAAAAAGTCATCGGTATGCACTTTATGAATCCCGTACCTGTTATGAAGCTGGTCGAAGTGATTCGAGGATATGCTACATCGGATGAAGTTACTCAGCAAATTATGGAAATGTCCACTAATTTGGGTAAATCTCCAGTCGAAGTAAATGATTATCCTGGTTTTGTTGCCAATCGTATTTTAATGCCCATGATCAATGAAGCGATTTATACCTTATTTGAAGGGGTTGCAGGGGTAGGAGAGATTGATACGGTCATGAAATTGGGCATGGCTCATCCAATGGGGCCCTTGCAACTTGCTGATTTTATTGGTTTAGATGTGTGTTTGTCTATTTTGAATGTATTGTATGATGGTTTTGGAAATCCAAAATATGCTCCTTGTCCTTTACTTGTAAATATGGTCACAGCGGGTAAATTGGGAAGAAAATCGGGAGAAGGTTTCTATAAATATACTCCTGGTACCAAAGATGTTGTTATTGCAGATAACTTTAAGTAATGTCAGATAAGCAAAGTGAATTCAAGGACTTACGTCCAAATGTGGAAGGAGTCCTTGAATCTATTTCTGAAAATCGTACCCCTCTAGTACTTGTTTTAGATCAAGTACACGATATTGGCAATATCGGAGCTATTTTCCGTTTAGCGGATGCTGTTCGTGCGGAAAAAGTTATCATGTACCAATGTGATTTTGATAGAGCATCTAAAAAGTTTAAACGTGCATCTCGGCAAACTTATCGGTGGGTGGAATACCAGCGGATTGATGATATTGATGTGTTAAAATCTATGAAAAAAGCGTATGATTTCATCGCATTGGATAAAACAAGTCATAGCATTCACTATGCGGATTTAAAAATTCAACGACCCATTGCTTTGGTCATTGGGAATGAAAAGCAAGGTATTTCTCAACCTATGTTGGATTTATGTGAAAAAGCGATTCATCTCCCAATGCTTGGTTTTAATATTTCAATTAATGTAGCTACGGCAACAGCTGTGGCGGTATATGAGATTTTGCGTAAAATTTAAGTAAATAGTACACGTTTTACAAATAGTATTTTCAATTAAAACGGATTAATTTTTGATTCTAGTTTGTTAGAAGTGTTTGGTGAATGCTATACGTACGTTGGGTGTTGCAATGGTTCATGCCCTATTAAGTTGATGGACATATGTTTTTGTACGCTTTTGTCTCCTACGCTTTCCAAAAATAGTGAAAAAATGCTTCATCCTTTACCCATCCCATCTTTTCATAAAGTATCTGAGCTCTGTTGTCAACTGCGGTTGCAAGGGCAAGACCTTTGTAACCCAGATCTTTTGTGAATTTTTGTGCATGCGTTAATAAGGCTTTCCCTACTGCATTGCCTCGATATTTGGGATTGACAAATAAATCATTTAAGATGTACATTCTTTCCAAGGTGACGGATGAAAAACTTGGATAAAGTTGCGTAAAACCAGCAGGTTGTCCATCGAGATAAGCAATAAAAATAATAGACTCCTTATTATTCATTCGTTCTTCTATGAATTTTTTGGCTTTACCTAAATTTGATTCCTGTTTGTAAAAAATACGGTATTGATCAAATAAAATGGCAATATCATAAAGATAAATATCTTTTGCTTGGTGGATGTTGATAATTTTTTTCATAACTGAAATTGGTTATAAGTAGGTAAAAATGTGTGTCCACTACTTGGATGTAACAATGGTCTATATTTCACTACAAAATTTAAATTATTCCTAGATATTAATTGTTCAACTCCTAAACCTAAAGTTACTCAAAAATATTGATAATTGCTTTTTTTTTGCTAAGAAATTATTGGCTTGAAGTTGTTCTTTATTTTTTGACAAATGAAAATAATTTACTTCTAATGTTTTTAAAATATTAAGGATTATGTGGTTTGTATTATAGGGCAAAATTATTTAAAGCTTGTGTTATTTGTTACATGTCCGTCTTACCTTGATTAGGGACTTTATCAAAAATGAATACCAAGCACTTTTCATGGATTTGCAGGAGCACTCATTTATCTGAGTAAGTAATTTTTAGGGATAGATTTAGAGTAATGTAATATTGCCCTAAATTTATTCCAGAATCACATCAAATAACTTAAATTCTAGTTTGCTTACCGTTTTTTAACCACGCTTGACGTAAATCGGATGCTTCCATCCCCGATCCATCATGTTTCCAACCTGGTGCATGTATAAAATAACCGATTCGTTTTAAAAAAGGGATACGATTAGAAAAAACATCTTGAAACATTGAAATCCACTCTAAAAAGGCGACTTTGATAGGATTGTGTGTGTCGATATTGGTCACTAAACCATATTTCACCTTTTCTTGTGGCAATTCTGCTTGAAAAGTACCAAATATTCTATCCCAAATAATAAGAATTCCAGCATGATTTCTATCCAAATAAATGGGATTGCTACCGTGGTGTACTCTGTGATGAGAAGGCGTATTCATGAACCATTCAAACCAACGGGGCATTTTATCAATCAATTCTGTATGTATCCAATATTGGTAAAGTAAACTGATACTCATTTGAAAAATAATCATATTGGGCTCAAATCCTAATAGGGGCAACCATATCCAAAAGATAAAAGAGAAAAATCCACCGGTCCATGTTTGTCGTAAGGCGGTACTCAAATTGTAATGCGTAGAGGAGTGATGTACCACATGTGATGCCCACAAGAAACGAATTTCGTGGGATTTTCGATGAAACCAATAGTAAGAAAAATCTTCTAAGAAGAATAACAGAATGAAACTCCACCACGTAACGGGAATTGTGAAAATTCTAAAATGATTATAGAAATAAAAGAAAATCCCAAAAACTAATATTTTACTAATCAAATCAACCGCAACGTTACCCAATCCCATAGCAATAGATGTTATGAAATCTTTTTGGGCATACGTTTTATGATTTATTTTTATCGATATTAGAAACTCTAAAAACATTGTTAAAATGAAAAACGGGATAGCATAATGGATGATGTTTGGAAATTCTTTCATTTTATCAATTGTTAGTTGTGAGGGATACTAAAAATACTCAAAGGCTTCAATATCTACTAAGTTAAAGGTGCAGAGTGCGATGGTTGCAACATCTGTTTCTGCATCACCCGCATTGGCATACCATGCACCATATAATTTTGAGTGAATCTCTTGCAGGGGTGGCCATTTATATTTTTGTCCTCCTTTTGCAGGAATTTTACAAAACCAAGTTGCTTCTTGCATCAAACAATACAAATCAGATTGCTCTAAAAAATGGGAAATACTTTTTCTATGAAATTCCGCACTGACAATACCCTGTTGGAGATTCATATTGTAGGTCGTAATATAATCAGCCTTTTTAATGGCATCCGCAAAAGCGGTTAGTGCTTCTTTTATATCAATACCATTTTCGAGTTGCTCCATGGTCAACTTGCTGGCTTTTAGACTGGCTTCATCTACCTTAAATCCCACGGGTTTGATAATATCATTTCGGGAAGCAACCAATTCTCTATCTTCATTATATAAAAGCCATGATAAATGAATCATTCTAGGCCAATTGAAGGGGTCATTGGGAGAAGCTTTATAACTTTTTGGCTTTCCGTTTGCGGAGGTATCGAAAAATAAATACATTTAAATAAATTAGGAATTAAGAATTAGGAATGTAGCATTTTATACTACATTCCTTTGAATTATTTTATAAACTTTCAATCAATATATCTTCTTCATAAGATTCAATGGGTGGACAAGTGCAAATCAAATGCCTATCGCCCCAAGCATTATCCACTCTTGCAACAGGTGCCCAATATTTAACGGTATTTCTTAGATATTGGATTGGATATGCTGCTTTTTTTCTTGCATATGGGAATGTCCATGTGTCGCATGCCACTACTTGATTGGTATGTGGTGCATTGTGCAAAACATTATTTTTTTCAGAGAAAAGACCTGTTTCTACTTCTCTAATTTCTTGTCTGATTTGTAATAATGCATCACAAAAACGATCCAATTCAGCTTTACTTTCGCTTTCTGTCGGCTCGATCATAATGGTTCCAGCAACGGGAAATGAAAGGGTAGGAGCATGAAATCCGTAGTCTATCAATCTCTTGGCAACATCTTCTGCACTTACAAATTGCTTGAAACTTCTCAAATCTAAAATAAATTCATGTGCACAATGCCCTTTTTCTCCTGCATAAAGTACATCGTATGCATCTTCAAGTCTTGCTTTCATATAATTGGCATTTAAAATGGCAATTTTGGTCGCACTGGTAAGCCCTTCAGCTCCCAAAAGTCGAATATATCCATAGGAAACCAAAGTGATATTTGCACTCCCAAATGCAGCAGATGAAACAGAATGAATGGCTCTGTCATTGTTTTCTGAATAAATATGTCCAGGAAGATAAGGTTTTAATTTATCATTTACGCAAATAGGACC
>CAZOHX010000210.1:1787-5482 GCA_964579315.1 uncultured Saprospiraceae bacterium | reverse complement strand
TCCATGCATAGCTTAGGTCTTTGAAATAGGGCAAATCAATCGCAATGGGATCATCACAAATTTCGAGTGTATCGTTATAAAATTTAGTCAAATCAGCTTCTACATTATCTATTTTAAATTCAATTTTTGGATTATTGTCTGGAGTGTTGGTTTCGATTGTGCTGCCGTCGGATTGAATTAAAATGGGACTAACTTCGTAATTCCCTTTTGCATCTTTGGGTACTGTAACTGTAACTGTTAATGTGAATTCACCCTTTGGGATGGTCAAATCTTCTATGGAGACTTTATTAGAATTAATACTCGTAACCAGTGT
Source organism: uncultured Saprospiraceae bacterium (assembly GCA_964579315.1). Taxonomy (GTDB): domain Bacteria; phylum Bacteroidota; class Bacteroidia; order Chitinophagales; family Saprospiraceae; genus CAMZLN01. Next base: position 5,169 of record CAZOHX010000210.1, on the reverse strand, counting down.
GCCACCCAAATTGTTTTCTATGCCTACTACGCTAAATCCTGCGGGATAAACTTCTTCAAAACGGACCTTTTCGCTTATTGAATTGGAATAATTAGACACCATATAGGTGAATTGAATCTCAGAACAGGGGAGATAATTGGTGTTGTCTGTTTGGGAAACCAATCGTAAACCTGGTGGACAGGAACACGCATCACGTTCACCAATGAAAAAATCAAATGGTTTACTAGATACAGTTCCAGTAACTAAGTCAAATTGATAAATAAAAGATGTTTGATTCGAAAAGTCCGTACCAATTCCAAATAAATCCCCATTTTCATTGAAAAATAATGCAGGTATCGAACTAAAATATTTAATTTCTTGGAATTTGGTATTGTCAATTAACCCTGTTTGTATGTCAATAGTAACTAATTTAGTGGAAATAGCATCGTATCCATATAGTACACCTGTTTTGAAATTGAAAGCAATATCTGTGCAAAAAACTTTTTCACCAGATTTAGATTTGGTTTTTAAGTACCTTACGGCATGGTTTTCTAAATCAATAAAGGCAATACTGTCAGATCTGAATAGTACCAATTCTTTACTATCGGGGGTTACGTCGCCAGCATAAAAATTTCCAAGTAAAGGAATATAATCAATAAAAAAAGCCTTGCCTGTGGCATCAATGGAATAGAGTTGATGTTTCGTAGGTTCTATTCCATAAATCAAACTATCTTTTGCTGAAAAGCCAATAGCATTGATTTGAACAGGATTATCAATGGAAAAAGGATTTAAATTCCAATTGTCCGTATATTTTCCAAGATAATAAAATGTCGTATTTTTATTTATACCATTAACGGATGAAAGAAATATATCTCCATCACAATGAAATTTTTGTTGACCAAAAATATTCCCTATGCTGATAAGAGATAATATCATGAAAAATATATATCGACCAGTTGTGTTTAAAAGTTTAAGTGTCATTCAATTCTTATAAAAGTCTTTACAAATACTACTGCATGTGATCTAATGTATTTATTTTAGTTCACAGTAAGAGATTACAGAATGATGGTTATTGGATGATAAAATCATCTACTGAGTAGGTGGTCATATGTGTCCACCTACTTTATTATTGTAATCGTAAATAGTGTCTCATGTAAGAGAATTGATATGGGAAATATATCAGGAGGACTACAAAGGTAGGAAAAAACTTTAGTTATACACTTATGTTTTGCCTTGGAAGTTTTATTTTTTTGAATCTTTTTTAGGAACAGGATCAAAATGCTCATGCTTTGAATAAGGATGACATCGTCCAATACGTTTCAATCCCATCCAAGTACCTTTAAAAATGCCCCATTCCATAATCGCATCCACCATATAGTGAGAGCAGGTAGGAGTGTATCTACATGAAGGGCCTAACATAGGAGAGATGAATAGTTGATAAAACCGTATCGGAAGAATAAATATTTTTTTAATCCAGTAGTACATGAAGTGTAGAGAATTAGTTAGAAATGTACATTTATTTTTTCACAATTCCTTAGTCGAAAATTGTCATTATTAGAACATAAAATGCCCTTATTTGGTTTTATTTTATAGATATTAATTCATTTTTCTTGATTAAGGTGAAAACCAATCGTATATTTGCGATAAATGAATCTTTTGAAAAAGAAACTGTAAATTAATCAAAAAAATAATTATGAAAAATCTTAAATACTTATTTTTATTCATCTCGACTATTTTTATTTTATCTTGTGGTAGTAACTCTTCAGAAAGTTCATCTGCAAAAGGTAATCATTCAACTCAAGAAGTAGCCAAAACAAAAATGGCTAACCATATTGAAGTTTTAGACTTCTACGGGGCACATCGTTGTGTGACTTGTAAGGCGATTGAAGCCAATACGAGATATACTTTGGAAACTTACTTTCCCGATGAAGTAAAAAGTGGAAAAATCGTATTCAGAACCGTGAATGTTGATGATGAAGCTAACTATAAATTAGCAGAGCAATTTGAAGCAGCAGGCACCGCATTATTTTTAAATACTGTAAAAGATGGTAAAGAAACGCACGTCAATTTGACCAATCAAGCTTTTGAAAAAGGGCGAGATAAAGATGCTTTTTCTGATGAATTGAAATTTTTTATTGATTTGCAGTTGAAGGAGATTTGATTTTGCGTGGAGTTGTTTTTATCTTTTTTTATCGCTCATTTCAAAAACGGTTGCAAAAATTTCGCACCTACAATGCTTTGACATGTTTTCATAAGAAAACCCATAAAATTGATAAAATCAAAAGGAAAATATCAATAAATATTTATCTTTGAGAAAAAAATGATTCAAGTATTAGAAAATAATAGAAAACTTCAAGGCTATAAATTTATAGATTTGTTTGCAGGAATTGGGGGTTTTCATTATGCCTTAAAATCATTTGGTGCAGATGGGGTCTTCGCTTCGGAGATTGATAAAAAAGCATCTGAAATTTATGAATTAAATCATGCTCTTAAACCGTTTGGTGATATCACTCAAATTGCTGTAGAGCAAATTCCAGAACATGACATTCTGTGTGGTGGATTCCCTTGTCAAGCATTTTCTATTTCTGGAAAGCAAAAAGGATTTGAAGATACAAGAGGGACTCTTTTTTTTGATATTGCTAGAGTTGTAAAATACCATAGACCTAAAATATTGTTTTTAGAAAATGTGAAAAATTTTATCCGTCACGATAAAGGTAATACGCTTAAAGTCGTTATTAAAACCTTAGAAGAATTAAATTATAAGGTTTTTTATAAGGTATTAAATACAAGTAATTTCGGTTTACCTCAAAATAGAGAAAGAGTTTATATCGTATGTTTTAATTTGGATATTTATAAAGATCCAAAATTTAGTTTCCCTAATCCGAATTTACGCTCAAAACTTCAGCATATTTTGGAGAAAGATCCACTCGATGGAAAAGTTATAAATCGAAGTGATATCGTATTCTATAAGGATTACCAAGTTTCAACTAACTTATTTGGGAAAGAAGAATTGCCTAATAGACCCATTCAAATTGGAAAAGTAAATAAAGGGGGACAGGGAGAACGAATTTATCATGTACAAGGTCATGCCATTACGCTTTCTGCTTATGGAGGGGGCGTTGGATCCAAAACTGGACTTTATAAAGTAGGTTCTAAAATAAGGAAATTATCACCCAAAGAATGTGCGAGATTGCAGGGGTTTCCAGAAAATTTTATTTTTCCAAAAAGTGTTTCTCAAGCTCATAAACAATTTGGAAATAGTGTATCCATTAATGTTTTACAGTATATTATTCAAGAAATTATTTTAACCATTCAGGAAAATGAACAAAGAGCAGAAATTGGGTTCAAAGACGGCGAAAAACGGATTTCAGAACGAAAAAGATATCGTAGCAAAATTCAATAA
>CAZOHX010000210.1:0-1687 GCA_964579315.1 uncultured Saprospiraceae bacterium | reverse complement strand
ATAAATATATTGATATGTGGGATATTCCTTCTAAAGTTAGTGGTTTGTTAAAGAAATATACAGGAGAAATTAAACCAAAAGTTAAAAACCCTAAAGATGAGCGAAGGACATTTGCAAATGAATTTTCTGAGAAAAATCAACGATTATTGGTTCAATGGTTGGAAAATAACAAGTCATTAATAGTTAGTGATATTTTGAAAGGCAGAGGGAAGTTTTCTGCTGAATGGATGCTGGTTGCACAAAAAATAGATAGAGAAGCGAGATGGGTCTTGAAGCCCATTAATTATTGCTTAAACTTTTTTGGAAATGGAGAAGTGAAAATTACTAAAAGAGGAAACTTTAAAATCGGACGTATAACAATGCAAAGGAAAGGTGGTGACGGAGGAAGAAAAACTGCACAAATGTTGCAATTTAAGATTAATCCTGCCGCATTGTTTAATATTATTAAATGAGTGCGTGACAAATAGTGAGAAATTGTGATTTTGCAATAATCCACTAAACGTCAAAGCGGCAAAGCCTCGGCAACATTCATAGTCCAATGGATAAAAAACTAGTAGTGTAGCTACGGTACTATCTGACATTCCCACATTTTGTCACACACGGTTTCAAATAACGAGTCATCATCAATTTGTATAAGATATTTAAATGAATAAACAAATCTATGCAAACGTTTGCCTAAACCCGTAAAATGCCGTAATATTGCATTTATTATTATATTTATGTAAATCAATTCAATGGCTAAAAAGTATAAGCATGTAGATTATCTTTGGGATACCAAAGTCGCAAATAAAATGAAAGGAAAAGAGATTGACCTTTTGTTATATCGTTCCAATTTATTGGGGGCAGACCTTAGAATTACCAATTTTGGGGGTGGAAATACAAGTTGTAAAGTCGATCAAAAAGATCCACTTACAAAAAAGAAGACCAATGTAATGTATGTGAAAGGGTCTGGTGGAGACATCGGCACTCTAAAACGAAATGGATTGGCAGGGTTATACATGGATCGGCTCAATAATTTGAAAAATATTTATCGGGGATTGAAGCATGAAGATGAAATGGTGGCATTGTATCAGCATTGCATTTTTGATTTGGATTCTCGAGCTCCATCTATTGATACGGCACTTCATGCGTTTTTGCCTTTTGATCATATCGATCATCTACATCCTGATGCGGTAATTGCGATTGCTGCCGCAAAGGATTCTAAGAAATTAACTAAGAAAATTTGGGGAGATAAAATGGGTTGGTTGCCTTGGCAAAGACCTGGTTTTGATTTAGGCATACAATTGGCAAAGCATTTTGAAGAAAATCCACAAATCGAAGGGATTATCCTTGAAGGACATGGTCTTTTTACTTGGGGACATACTTCTTATGAATGTTATATCAATAGTTTAGATAAAATTGAAGATGCGGGTGCTTTTATCGAAGCAAGTTATAAAAAGAAGAATCCATTTAAAGTGCAGAAGGTGAAAACTTTGGCTAAAAAGAGTTTGCTAACCCAAGCAACTGCTATCGCTCCTATTTTAAGGGGCTTTTGTTCTAGTGATAAATCTATGATTGGTCATTTTACAAATGATGCAAGAGTTCTAGAATTTATAAATTCAAGTGCAGTTAAGAAATTAGCTCCAATGGGAACATCTTGCCCTGATCACTTTTTGAGAACTAAAATCAAGCCCTTGGTTTTGGATAT
>CAZOHX010000209.1:0-5511 GCA_964579315.1 uncultured Saprospiraceae bacterium | reverse complement strand
TTTTATATCGATCTACTTTGAGATTAGGCACTAATTCCAATATTTCGCCATCCACACGCACCTTTGCATAACCTTGTTTTCTGATTTGGTCAAACAATTCACGATAATGTCCTTTTCGTGCTCTAACTAAAGGAGCCAGCAACAATATTTTTTTATTGGAGAATTGCTCAAAAATCAAATCTACCATCTGATCTTCTGAATACTTTACCATAGGCTTACCCGTGACATAGGAGTACGCCGTAGCAGTACGTGCAAAAAGCAATCTCATGAAATCATATATTTCCGTCACCGTACCGACAGTAGATCTTGGATTTCTAGATGTAGTTTTTTGTTCGATAGAGATAACGGGGCTCAATCCTGTAATTTTCTCCACATCAGGACGCTCCATTTCTCCCATAAATTGTCGAGCATATGCAGAAAAAGTTTCCAAATAACGCCGTTGGCCTTCTGCATAAATCGTATCAAAAGCTAGAGAAGATTTACCACTTCCACTAATCCCTGTAATCACTACCAATTGATTTCGGGGTATTTGAATATCAATATCTTGAAGATTATGGACACGAGCCCCAATTACATCAATAATATCTAGATTTTCTGTTTGTTTCATACTTTATATCGTAAAGAATTCCTATAATCCTATCTTACAATGACAATAAGAATTCAAATAAGCTTAAAAAAGCAATAAAGTTTATCATTTTTTATTGAAAAATTGCAAGGAATTGATATTTTTTCCGTTAGATTAACTTATAAAATATATAAAATGATAAAAAACATCTTTTCGCTATTCGTTCTAGTCCTATTTACAATTTTTTCTTCTGAATATTGCTATGGAGAAAATTATTTTAAATTTACAAATTTAGCAAAAGATGCGTATGAGAAAGCGACTAGTCTAAGATTTGATGAAGCAAGAATTGCCATTTCTCAACTAAAATCATCCGAGCCTGAAAATATAATAGCTTATCACATTGAAAATTATATTGACTTTTTCACCATATTTATTGACGAAGAAAAAGATGAATTCGAAAAATTAGAAGCCAATAAAAACAAGCGGCTTGAAAAAATCAGACAAGGTCCTAAATCATCTCCTTACTATTTATTTTCACAAGCCGAAATAAAACTACAATGGGCATTGGTAAGATTAAAATTTGAAGAATATTTCACAGCCTTCAATGAGGTTAGTCAGGCCTATAAATTACTTCAAAAAAATAGTGAACTTTTTCCTGATTTTGTAGCAAACAAAAAGAGTTTGGGCATTTTACATGCCATTATTGGCACCATACCAAACAATTACAAATGGGGTATCCGATTATTAAGTGGTATGGACGGAACGATTGAACAAGGTAAAAAAGAAGTAAAGGATGTTTTAGAATTTTCCGAATCCCATGATTTTATATTTGAGAAAGAGACGGTAGTTATTTATGCATTCTTGATACATTATCTAAGTAATGAGAGTGCTCAAGCATGGAGTATCATTAGTAATCATGATTTACAACCCGAAAAAAATCCATTAGCATGTTTTGCCTTAACCAATTTAGCTATTCGTTCAGGTCATAATGACGAGGCGATACATCTTTTAGAAAAACGTCCCAAAGAAAGTAATTTTCATCCCTTTTATTATTTAGATTTGATGTTGGGGTTTGCTAAATTATATAAATTAGACGATCATGCAGATTTTTATATAAAAAAATATTTACAAAATTTTAAAGGGCAAAACTATATCAAAGAAGCCTATCAAAAATTGGCTTGGTTTGAATTAATCAAAGGAAATGAAGCGGGATATAAAGAAAACATGGCATTATGTATTTCAAAAGGGAAAGCCATCGTTGACAATGATAAACAAGCCTTAAATAATGCAAAATCAGGAATAATTCCCGACCCCATATTATTAAAAGCAAGATTACTTTTTGATGGAGGATATTACCAAAGAGCTCAAAAACTTCTTAGTGAGTATCCCATGCGATCTTTTCTTAGTGATAAATTCAAAATTGAATATATCTATCGAAAAGCAAGGATAGAGCACCGAATGGGGAATATTCAAAAAGCCAAGGATTTTTATAATGAAGCGATTCTCATGGGAAAAGATTCCCCTTTATTTTTTGCTTGTAATGCAGCTTTGCAAATGGGTAATATCTATGAAAAAAACAATATGCTAATTCATGCAGAATATTATTATAAACTTTGTTTGGAATTAAAACCCAATGAATATAAAAATGGCTTGCACCAACAGGCTAGAGCTGGTTTGATACGATTGAAGGATTAAAGATGTATGATTTAGCGTTTTGGTCTGTTTAAAATTCAAATCATTGGCTTTATGGTATTGAAAAAACTGTTGCTAAACACAAAGAAATGTTGATGCTCACCAAACCAAGCCAATCTTAAATCAACCCATTTTGGAAACGCTCCTGTATTTAAAATTTATTTTCGACAGTAAATTATGCAAAATTTAGGAAAAACAAGCTTAATAATTGTTATTTTTCACGTTTGTTGGTAAATCTTCAAATCTTCATTAGTAGGAGAATAGATTCTATTGATAAAAATATGGTCTAAAAGTTGCACCTGTTATTATTAATCATATATATTTGTCGCTCAAGTCAAACAATAATAAAAAAATGGAAAAATACTCATTTATTTCAAATGCACATCCTGCATTTATCGAAAATTTATATAAACAATATCAACTTGATCCTGAATCTGTTGAGCCAGATTGGCATGCTTTTTTTAAAGGGTTTGAATACGGGGAAAATAGCCCTGAGTTAAATGTAAATGGAGTAAAACTCAATGGAAAAATTTCTAACACAATTTCTGAAGACATCCAAAAGGAATTTGGAGTGATGGGAATTATTCATGGATATCGTGATAGAGGACATTTGCTTTCAGATACGAATCCTATCAAACCAAGAAAAGATCGAAAACCATTTTTGGATATTTCAGATTACGGTTTGGTCGAAGGAGATTTGGATAAAACTTTCAAAGCTTCTATCGAATTGGGAATGGTGAATGGAACGCTACGTGAAATATTAGAAAGACTTCAAGCGATTTATTGTGGAAAAATTGGCTTTGAAATCCAGCATATTGAAAATAGAGAACAAAGAATTTGGCTGCGTGAAAAAATTGAAACCAGTGCATCAAAGAAAGATTTTGGTATTTCTCTTGAAAAGAAAAAACGGATTTTAGAGAAATTAAATGGAGCCATTGGTTTTGAAAAATTCTTGCATACTAAATATGTGGGACAAAAAAGATTTTCTCTGGAAGGAGGGGATAGTGCAATTGCGGGTTTAGATGCTATTTTAAATGAAGCTTCTACTATTGGTGTGAAAGAAATTATTATTGGGATGGCTCATCGGGGAAGACTCAACGTCTTAGCCAACATTATGGGCAAGACTTATCAAAACATTTTTAATGAATTTGAAGGAAATCTAAATCCTGATGAGATCTACGGTGCAGGTGATGTGAAATACCATCTTGGTTTTTCTTCTCAATTAAAAACTTTACATGGACATGAAGTAGATGTAAAATTGGTGCCAAATCCATCACATTTAGAGTCAGTTGATCCTGTTGTAGAAGGGTTTTCACGTGCAAAAGCTGATATTTTGTATAAAAGTGATTATGATAAAATATTGCCAATTCTAATTCATGGAGATGCCGCTATCGCTGGACAGGGTATTGTTTATGAAATTGCACAAATGAGTAAATTAGAAGGATATTATACTGGAGGCACAATTCATTTTGTGATTAATAATCAAATTGGTTTTACCACCAGTTTTGAAGAAGCTAGATCATCTACATATTCTACAAGTATTGCCAATGTAATGCATGCACCTGTTTTTCATGTAAATGGTGATGATCCTGAAGCATTGGTTTTTGCTTGTGAATTGGCAGTAGAATATAGACTTCAATTCAATTCGGATGTTTTTATAGATATGGTTTGCTATAGAAAACATGGTCACAATGAAGGAGATGACCCCAATTTCACACAACCCGAAATGTACAATATAATCAAAAAGCATCCCGATGTTAGACAAATTTACGTAAAGAAATTAATTGAAAGGGGCGATGTTGAAAGCGAAATAGCAAAAGCGATGGAACAATCTTTTTGGGATAATCTTCAAGATAGATTGAATGAAGTAAGACAAAAACCATTGCCATATGTGTATCAAGCCCCAGAAGAAGCTTGGAGAAAATTAAAGAAAAAAACAACCGATAAAGATTTTGAGAAATCTCCAGCAACTGGAATTTCAAAAAAAGATATTGACTTCTTAGTTCAAAAATTGATGTCTTATCCTGATGATTTTGTGCCAATTGGTAAGGTAAATAGATTATTGAAAGGTAAAAAGAAATTATTGGATCAAGGGGTTTTTGATTGGGCACTTGGAGAGTTGGTCGCTTATGGGTCGCTACTTTTAAGTGGTCATGATGTGCGATTGAGTGGGCAGGACGTCAGAAGGGGAACTTTCTCTCATAGACATGCTGTTTTTTATGATAAAAATTCTTACAAACCCTATAATCGTTTAGCACATTTATCTGAAAATCAAGGAAAATTTAGAGTTTTTAATTCTTTATTGTCAGAATTCGCAGTGCTAGGCTTTGAATTTGGGTATTCTATGTCAACTCCTAACAGCTTGGTGATTTGGGAAGCTCAATTCGGTGATTTTTACAATGGTGCACAAACCATAGTAGATCAATATATTTCTGCATCTGAGTCTAAATGGAATAGAATGAGTGGTTTAGTAATGTTATTGCCACATGGTTATGAAGGACAGGGTCCAGAGCATTCCAGTGCTAGGATGGAACGATTTCTAGTAATGTGTGCGGAAAACAATATGAGTGTAATTAATCCGACAACACCCGCAAATCTATTTCACGCAATGCGACGACAATTGATTAGAAATTTCAGGAAACCATTGATTGTGTTTTCTCCCAAATCTTTGTTGAGACATCCTAAATGTATATCTCCTATTGCTGATTTTCAAACTAAAAAGACTTTTGTTGAAGTTTATGATGACCCAATGATGACTAAAACGGATGCCAATAAAGTCAAAAGGGTTTTATTTTGTACTGGCAAAATCTATTACGAATTATTGGCTAGGCAAGAACAGGAGCATAATAAAGAAATCGCAATTGTACGTATAGAACAACTATATCCTTATCCAGAGAAGCAAATTCAAAAAATATTAAATAAATATCAAAAAGCAGAAAAAGTTTGGGTGCAAGAAGAGCCCCAAAATATGGGAGCATGGATATTTATCTTATGTAGAAAAATGATAATGAATTGTATTTCAAGACCTGCAAGTGCATCTACTGCATCTGGCTTTAAAAAAATTCATGATATTGAGCAAAAGAAAATTATTGATGATGCTTTTACATTTTAGTGAATTCATAAAACATTTTTTTCCTTGCAGAAAGAAACATTTTTAATTTTGATGAGTTTCCGTCCAGACACTATATGGTGGTTGGACGGAAACTCACAAATTTTATAAAATGAATTATTTTTGATAAGATTTTTACTTTTTG
>CAZOHX010000208.1:0-5525 GCA_964579315.1 uncultured Saprospiraceae bacterium | reverse complement strand
TTTTTACTGCCTTTTCAAACTGTTTATGAGCTTTTCCAAGTAAAAAAGAATATTGTTTTTTATTTTCAGGAGTAGGTCTAAATCGCTCTTTTAAATCCAGTGCCTTTTTTACCAATTCAAGTCCATAATGATAATTTAATTTGGCACTGTTCGGCACTTTTTTGAGATCAGTTTCATACAAAGTATAACTATCTTTCCATGCAGGATTTCTTTTTACGGTTTGAACAGCATTGATAGCAATCAACAAAATGAATATTGGAATCAATAACCCTGATTTTTTGAATATGGTTTGAATGTCTAAAGATTTAGCATCTATTTTCGATAATTTCACTAAAAAAGCAGCTAGAAATAGACTAAATCCAACGGATGGAAAAAATAGTAATCTTTCCCCATAGCCCGTACCAATTAATATTAAGAAATTTGAAAAAATTGAAAAGGTCATCAAAAAGAAAATGATGCCTAATGCAGAAATATCTTTAGTTTTTATACCTTTAATTGCCCAATATATTAATCCTAAATATGCGAGTAAGGATAAAATAACTTGCCAGTTTCCAAAGCCTGAATAAGGAATTTGGTTGTAACCAATTTCATGAACCAACCAAAATGGAATGATTAAATTCAACAAATATCTACCTAAAATGATGAAATTTGATGCAATAAAGGTACTTGTAGTGGGTGCTCCTTGTAAAAAATTATCTAAAATGGAAACACTTGATCCTACCCCTGTGCCGCCTACAATTTGAAATCTAATATATAAAAAGATGACTGTGGGTATTAGAAAAAAGACTGTCGTTGTGATGATTTTTTTCCATTTATTATCGGTTAGAAAGTACATCAACAGCGGTACTACACCTACATAAGTAATGACACTTTCTTTGGATAATAATCCTAAAAAGAAAAATAGTAGGGAAAATATCAGTGATAAAATGTGTTGCTTTTCTAAATACCGCCATAAAAATTGAATACTTCCTAAAACAAATAATAGACCTAAAATTTCATCCATACTTTTAATATTGGCAACCACTTCGCTATGTACTCCAAATGAGATAAACAGTAAACTAGCCATAAAGGGGATAATGATTTGCCCTTTCATTATCTTCGAAAAGGTACAGAAGAGTAAAAATCCTAGTAAGCCATAGAGAAATATATTGAAAAAATGGTAGATTTTTGGATTGTCAGGTGAAATGGACCATTCTACCGCAAAAAGGGTCAAAGTCAGTGGTCGATATAGAGATGGATTGCTATTCCAATAGCCATATCTGTAATGTGTTTTCCAAATGGTAGGAATGCCTTTTAGTCCTTGTTTGACTACATAATTTTCTTTGATAACAGAGTAATCATCTAATGCAAAATTGAAATGATAAGTATTTGCATAGAGAAGAATTCCTAGAAAACCGACAATTAAACCCAATATTAGCTTATTGGTTTTTACAATCGGTTTATGTTGTTTTTTATTTTTGGACATGCTATATAATCGTTTCGAATTGAAATATTTATCAAAAGTAATTAAATGATAGAAAATACTGCTAAAAATGAATTCTTTTTTTATGCTATTGAATCATTAAATTGCATCCACGTAATTCACTATTATCCATACGTCCAAGGACTTCAAATGTGTCATTTTCATGTAAAATTCCTATGTCATCTGTGGCAATAAATGCACAAGAATCAACATTTCCAAGGTCAATAATATTGATTAAGCCTCTACCAGTACCATGTATGGCAAGGGGGTCATAAAATTCACGAATTTTGATTTTCATCGTTGGTGTAGGTGAAAATATGCCTTCTTTTTTTGCATAAGCTTGGGAAAGTAATTCTGTCATGCCATATTCTGAATGAATGACCTGAGTTTTGAATTTGCTTTTCAAAATATCATGTAATTCTCTTCTAATCAACTCTTTACGTCTTCCTTTCATGCCGCCTGTTTCCATGATGATTGAATTTTCAGGAAAGGCTATTTTTATTTGCTCTGCAAAATCCAATAAGGCGAAACTTACACCAATTAGTAAAATAGGAGTAGATTTTTGCTTACATTTTTTGATGGTATTTTGTAAATTTTTAAAGTCGTTTAGAAAAAATCCGCTTTCTTGATGATTTGATTTTTTCATAAAAAACTGACTCATATAAACTAAGGATGCATCTTGTCGCTCCAAATAGGAGGGGAGAAGTGCTAAAACACAATAATTTTGAATTGAATTATATTGATTTTCAAATCCTAGTACACTTATTTCTTCATACCACGATAAATCTTGGACATAGTGTTTGCTGCGTATCTGACCAGTTGTCCCACTACTTTTAAACACAACTTTTGGTTGCCAAATACCCGTGGTGACCCTATGATTTTTGAAAAATTGTATGGGTAAAAAAGGAATTTCTTCAATTTTTGAAATAGAATTCGGATTTTTACCTAACAACTTTATATATTTTTCGTAAATTTCATTGTGTTTTGCCTGATATTGAAATAATTGAATTGCAATTTTATCAAATTCATCCCTTTGGATATTTTTGATCTGATGTTTGAATTTTTCTCTATGTTTTAATTCCTGCATTTCAATAAAAAGAATAAATTGACGTTATTTAAATAACAACTATAAAAATTATGAGTTTTTTTAAAAGAATCGCCAAATATACTATAATTGCTTTACCCATTCTAGGATTTGGATGTATAAATGCACCCAAATATCCTATTGAGCCCGTTATCGAGTTTTCTGGAATGACTAGAAATACAATGAAACAAGGGGATATTAATACAGATTCTTTGACTGTTTTTTTTACTTTCACAGATGGCGATGGGGATTTAGGTTCTGATGATACTATGTCTATTTTTCTAATTGATACTCGTGATAATAACGAAAATATCAAGTATCAAATTCCTTTTTTACCCGAAGCGGGTGCCAGTAAAGGCATTTCAGGAGAAGTAAGTTTTACTTTATTTTCTACTTGCTGTATTTTTGCTGATCCCTTTATTCCACCTTGTACTGCAAATGCAAATGAGCCGCTAGATACGGTACGATATGAATTGTATATTGTGGATCGTGCGGGTCATAAAAGCAATATAATTGAGTTAGATCCTGTGATTTTGGATTGTAAATAAATTTTGCCCATCTATTTGTGATAAATATCATACTACATGAATTATTATTTTTATAATTTGCGTTCAAAAAAAGATATGGGAAGTTCAAATACATTTGTGAATATCATCATGGGAATTGTTATCCTTCATTTTATTGTAGGATTTGGGTGGCTTTTTTGGAAATTAAATGGTCCTGTGAAGGACAAGGAAGATGAAGTTGATAAAAAAGATAAGGATTAGACATATCTTTGTCTGGTAATTAAAATGTGAAATATGAAAATAGAAATGCAACGGGTCAATAAAGCGGTACATTTTATCGCTTATGGAAGTGATGGGCATTCCATTTTAATGGACGGAAGTGAGTCTATCGGAGGAGAAGGCAAGGGGGTGCGACCTATGGAAACCGTCTTGATGGGACTAGCAGGTTGTAGCAGTATTGATATGGTTATGATTTTGGATAAAATGCGTCAAAAATTAGAAGATATTAGAATCGAAGTTGTCGCAGAACGAGCGGATGATATACCTTCAGTTTTCACAAAAATACATGTTAAATTCTTTCTGAAAGGGGATTTGAAAGAGAAAAAAGTAGCACAAGCGGTAAATATGGCTTTTGAAAAATATTGTTCAGTTTCACGAATGCTTGAACCTACCGTTGAAATTACTTCTAGTTATGTTATTAATTGAAGTTAGACACGATTAATTCCTAAAAACTACATCTTCACCATCTTTGTCAGCATTTAAATGTTTGTAAATATAAAGCCTTTGAGTTTTAAAATTGATGGAAATAATTTTGTCTTTTAAAAAATTATAACCTAATAAGCCATCGATATTTTCAACGCCTTCATGAGTGAGTTTACTCATTTTTATTGCTGTAAACTCATTGAAGTTTTCAACCAATGTCCCAATCGATAGTTCATCTACACTCAATTTGACACCACTGGCAGTTTTTTTATCTGTTCCTTGTAATTTCTTTTTTTCAATAATCTCAATCCCTGTTTTTTTAAGTTTTTTAAGTATTTTCTTGTCCATTACATTTACTTCTGCCCCTGTATCAAGTGCTAAATTGACTTTTACACCATTAATTTTTGCAAGCACAACTGGAAAATGGTCAATCATTTTGAAAGGTAAACTATGAACCAATTGATATTCATCTAATTCCAATTTTTCAACTTTAGTTAGAAAACCGATTTTTTGATTTGGATAATCCACGAAAAGCTCCTTAGTTGCAATAAGATCAAATCCAATTAATCCACCAATTTTATGTTTTTTTACTTTTTCAATATGAGATAAATCCATGGAAAGGGCTTGGATATTATTTCTATTTTCGTTGGCGAAACAGAAATTATTGACTTCCATTTCTTCTACAGAAATGGATCCAGAAATTCCCTTCCCTATATTTCTAAATTTAGATTTTATAGCTTTATTTAGAATTAAGGTAGGTGCTCCTGTATCTAAGATATACTCCTTTTTATCATTGTCTTCACTACCATTTAATAATATCAAACCACCCAATAAATCGAAATGTTTTAATAATTTTGCTTGTTTATCCACTGAAACAGAAAAGTGTTTAGATGGAATGCTTGTAAAAGCCAGTGTGTTTTGTCCGCAGATGCTCGGGCATAGAAAACCCAGCACTACAAGTGTGTGTAGCAATTTGTTCATAGGATTTGTTTTTAGAGATTAGCGGGGTATAACCAATCAAATTGTGTGTTTGTTTATAAAAACTATCGACTAGGTTTTTCTAGATGTTGAAAAAACGGGAGTTGAAAAAAAAAGACATGAAAATTGTCTTTAAAATATAAGTAGGAATTTGGCTTTTTAGCCGAAGTGTAATGAATAAACCATAGAACTATCAGAAAAGTTCCCAAGTCAAAAAAAAATTAAAAATTCCATTTTTCCAATCCCCCTTCTAAATTGTAGAGATTGGTATATTGGTATAAATAATTTAGCTTTTGAATAACCAATTGGCTACGGATACCAGATTCACAATAGAAAATCACTTTTTTGTCTTTTGGAATTTCATCTTTTCTTTGAAGAATATCATTTTGGGGAATCAAAATACCACCGATATTACGTATTTTATGTTCAAAAGGCTCTCGTACATCAACAAGCAAAAAATCTTCATTTTGAGTTTGAAGATGTAGGAATTCGGATGGAGTGATACTATTTAAAGAGGTCTGGGCTGTTTTTATTCCACAAAACGCATCATAATCAATCAAATTATCAATTTTTATGGTTGGATTTTTCTTTAAATTGAGAATTCTAGTAGTAAAAGATAATGTATCCAAAATAAGCAACTTTGATGTCAAAGGATGCCCAACTCCCGTGATGATTTTAATGACTTCACTTGCTTGAATACTCCCAATAATGCCTGGAAGTACCCCAAAAACACCTGCTTCTGCACAATTTGGTACACTGCCTGCCTTGGGGGGCATAGGAAAAATATCTCGAT
>CAZOHX010000207.1:0-5531 GCA_964579315.1 uncultured Saprospiraceae bacterium | reverse complement strand
TTTGGAATGGCGAATATTTAAAATAGATTTTGTTTAAATCCCACTTTTTGTCACGTACTCCCTTTTTTATATTCCTAAATGTATTTTGTTTAAATCAACCTTGCCTATTGACTGCAAGATGTAAAAAGAAAGCATAATCTTTTTAGTCAAGGCTTTACAAAGTAGATGTGGAAAATTATATTCATTTTTAATACTCCAACATATTGACGGACTTTACAGGTGTCTTTTTTTATTTATCCCTAATACCGATATGCCACCACATTAATATTCATACCTGCCCCCACAGAAGCAAAAAGAACAATATCTCCTTTCTCAAGTGTATGCCCTTTCATTTTCCCTTTTGTTACCAAATCAAATAAGGTGGGAATTGTTGCAACAGAACTATTACCTAAAGCATGAATCGACATTGGCATAATCCCTTCTGGAGCAGATCGCTGACCAAAAAGTCGATAAAATCTAGTAATAATTGCAGAATCCATCTTTTCATTGGCCTGATGAATAAATACTTTTTTAATATCTGAAATATCAATATCGTTTTGATCCATACAATATTTCATGGCAGCAGGCACTTCTTTCAAGGCATATTCATAAATCTTTCGCCCAAGCATTTTGATATATTTCACCTTTGGATCTGCATCAGGTTTATTGCCTTTCCCCATATACAAATAGTCCACTTCTTCTATGGCATGCGTCATAGATGCATGTCCCAAAATACCTGTTTTTTCATCTCCATCCTTCAATTCTAGTAAAGTTGCCCCTGCCCCATCAGCGAAAATCATAGAATCTCGATCATTATGATCAACAATTCTAGAAAGTGCTTCTGAACCAATCACCAAAATACGTTTGGCATGTCCTGATTGCAAAAATGCATCTGCAGTAATTACACCTTCTACCCAACCTGGACAACCAAATAAAATATCATAGGCAACACACATTGGATTTTCGATTTTCAATCTGCTTTTTATACGTGAGGCTATGCTAGGCATAATATCAGGCTGAATAGTACCATATTCAATATCCCCAAAATTGTGGGCTACTATAATTCTATCAATTGATTCTTTATCTATACCTGCATCATCAATAGCACGCTGAGCCGCTATGGTACCGATATCCGATACATTTTGATCGTTTTCCAAATATCGTCTTTCTTCGATACCTGTTATTTTTTTAAATTTTTCAATAATCACTTCTCCTGGAGCATCAAAAGGCTGTCCTTTCTCATTGAAAAATTGATTTTTAATAAAATCTTTATTGATTTTTACATTTTGGGGAATATAACTTCCTACACCTGTTATCTCTACATTCTTCATGTTACATTGATTTAAAATTAAAGCAAATTATATTGCTAGCGAATTTACGCTGCTAATTTAGAAGATTATTTATAAACACAATAAAAATCGTAAAGTTTTATTTTTTTTCATGGAATTTATCATCATTCACACCGAAAATCATAAAAATATGACCATTTATACATGAAATTGTACCCTTTTCACGGTAAATTGCGTTTGAAATTAAATAAAATTAGATATGATAATTTTTTTTATCTTATCTTTGTATATAAATAAGTAGGTATGTACGTATCCTTATATTTTTTTTTAACAAACTATCAAAAACAACCGCCCATGATTAAAGCAATAATTGCTGATGACGAAATCAACGGACTCAACGGACTTAGAGAAAGCATTCAATCCTTAAATATTCCTATCGAGATTATTGGTGAAGCTAGGTCATCTAAAGAAACGGAAGCATTACTTTCAAGAGAAGATATCAAACCCGACGTTGCGTTCCTTGATATCAACCTTGGAGATGAACCCGTTTTCAATCTATTGGATAGAATTGAAGAATATATTGATTTTGAAATTATTTTTGTTTCGGGAGAAGTAAATTTCGCAATTGAAGCATGCAGCTATAGTTCCATTGGTTTTGTGCTAAAACCCGCTAGTCCTGAAAAATTGGAAGAAATGGTTTCCAAAATCAATCCATCTGGTAAATCACACATCAAACAGAGGGTGAAGATGATGAAAGAGTACTACAATAATCCTAATACTTTCAAAAAAATGACGGTATCAGGATTGGACGGAGTCTATTTCATTAATTTAGAAGATATTACAAGAATGGAAGCAGAAGATAATTATTCGCATATTTTCTTTAATGATGGAAGCAAAATCACTTCTTCTAAAACGTTGAAATTTTATGATAACATGTTGAAGCATGCAAGTTTTTTCCGAGTACATAAAGGGCATTTAGTAAATTTAAACTATATGAAAAAATATGTGAAAGGTGCAGGTGGATATATTATCATGCATGATGACACTACCATTACCGTTTCTAGAAGAAAACGTGTGCCATTTATGGACAAAATAAGACGAAGTCAAGGGGGGGCAGAATTTTAATACTTAATATTTAAAATGATATTGTCAAATAAATAATGTCTGAAAAATATCGACTTTTTAAAAAATATTATTTAAATTTGTAATGAGTCGTAAACTTACACACTAAAATACTAAAGACTATGAGCAAAAATAATAACGACAATAAGTCTAGCCTTGATGATTTACAAAATGATTTGCAAATCTTGGACAATACAGAATTACTAAATGTAATCGGTGGAAAAAGCCAGACAGTCAACTGGGATACTGGGTTACCTGGTATCGTTCCACAATGATATTTTTCCTGAATAAATGCTTTTTATTCATGGTTTGAAGTTATACTAGGAAGAGAGTGGCATTCTATGATGTTGCTCTCTTCTTGTTTGTATTTTTAGTAATTATAATTCACAACGGAATATTTTATTTTTAATACAAGACATTCAAAAACCTAGAAACACAAAAAATTACAACGCATTGCTATGAGCTCAAACGTAAATATCCAAAGTAGAATTCACGATTTGGAATTTGCCATTCAGAATGAATCTGATTTGCAAGAAAAAATGCGTCTTATCAATGAGTTGGCCGCTAAACTCACATTCACTGACATTAATAAGACAAAACAACTTCTTGTTAATATTTCACAAAAGTTAGATACGATTGACAATACAGAAATATTATTACAATATTATCTGAATACAGCAATCGTTCAAAATCTATTGTATAAATATGATTCTGCGGAAGCTCATTTTAAGAAAGCACTAAATATTTTAGTAGATTATGGCAGTGCGGATCAACAAATTGAAGCGTATATAGACTATTCTGGTACCTTAATCAATCTAAAAAAATTAGACAAAGCGGATAGTTTATTAAAACAAGCCAACAAACTTCTTGAAGTATATCAAAATGAGCCCTTATTGGCAAGATACCATTGTAGAGTAGGTATGATATTTTTTCAATTTGGAAATATGGAAGCAGCCATAGGTCATCTTTTTGAATCCGAAAAAATATTCAACAGCATAGATTCCTATAAATTGGAAATCAAAGATTATTATTTTCATACCTTGGTTCAAAGTGGATTGGCAAATATATATGCATCAAATGGAGAAACCTTACAAAGTATTCGAGCCAATCGGACGATTTTAGATATTTGTGAGAAAAAAGGACTAAGGAGCAGACTTTCGTGGTATTATCTAAATGTAGGTAAAGATTACGTTACTTTAAATGAATTTGATCATGCCACCTATTTTTTAAAGAAAGCCATTGATACATCCGACGATAATAGTTTATTGTCAAGAGCATGGGCCACTGCCAACTTAGGCTCCTGTTTGTCAAAACAAGGAAAGCACTCTGAAGCATTAGAACATTTTCAGAAAGCAGAAATTATCATAAATGAAACGGGCAATGTCAATTTGAGCAATCTTTGTATCATTGAACGGTGGAAAGCACAAGCATATAAATCACTTAAACAAAAACGAGAAGCAAAAAATGCTCTAAAAATTGCTCAAGGATATGCAAACCGCATCTCAGATTACAAACAACTGTTGATTATTTATGGAGATTTGGCTGATTTGGCCGCTTCCAATAATGATTTTCAAGAGGCCTATAAATACCAATCTTTCAAAAGTATGACCATTGAAAAATACGAGGCTGAGAAGCATGCAGGAAAATTGGTCGAATTGCAAGTAAAATATGAATCTGAAAAGAAAAAAAGAGAAGCAGAACGATTGAGTATGGAAGCTGCAAAATTGCAGCTTACGGCCCTGCAAGCTCAAATGAATCCACATTTTTTATCCAATGCACTCAATTCCATTCAAGGATTTGTAAAATCAAATGATGAGAAAGATGTATCAAGAGTAATCTCTAGTTTTGCAAATCTGATGCGACAAAGTCTAACTTTCTCAAATCGTGACAGTATAAATTTGGAAGATGAGATATCTTTCCTTAAAAACTATCTATTAATCAATCAAAAATTGCGTTATCAAAATCTAAACTACGAAATTACGATAGATGATGATGTAGAAGATGAATTTATCCATGTCCCACCGATGATCATTCAACCTTTTATCGAAAATGCCATCGAGCACGGGGTCAAGCAAATGGAAAACGGTATGATTAAAATTCATTTTTCTGAATTTGATGAACACACGATTCATTGCGTAATTGAGGACAATGGTATTGGTAGAAAAAAAGCACGTCAATTGCAAGAAGCCAACGGGTATCGCTTGAAACATCAATCTTTAGGTACTGATATTATAGAAAAGAGACTTGAATTGCTCAATAAATCAAATCAATCTCGTAAATTTTCATTTACTTACCATGATTTAAAAGATCACCACACCAAAGTTGCTAAAGGAACACGTGTCGAGTTACTTATTCCTATCATAGATGATGAAATTTTAGTCTAAAAGCACATAGACTTTGATTATCACTAGGCTTGACCGCTTTCTAATACAAATTGACCGCAAAATAGGGTGATTGACCGTTAACTCACCCAAACCTACCGTTAAATTATTTTTTATTGCCACCAAATAATTGTCACATCGACATCCAAAATAGTCGTCTTATCTTGTGACTAGTTTTCTCATAGTATGTTTGTTTTATTTTCTTCCTGCATCTTTGAAACCCTTCGATAGATGCAGGAACTTTTTAAAAATTCATTCAAAAACTAAGAAAATCAACCTAAAAAAGCACTGTTTTTAACAGTTTCAACAAAAATATAGATTTCTAAAGAAATCTTCAAGATAGTTTTCTCATAGTATGTTTCTTCCTACACTTCTACCCTTCTGAAGTGTAGGGATTTTTTTTTAAGTAGAATATGCCCATTTATTTTTTGGTAATACGCTCAGAAATACCTAATATTGTGTTTTCACTCAAGGTCAATGATAGATGATTGGAATATTGCATTTTTAGTTAATTTCCTGTATTAAAATTTAAGTATATTTGATACAAATTAGCTTTTCCTAACGGTCTATTTTAAATATTATATTCATCATGCAACAATTAATAATTAAATAATAGGTGAATTTCCAAAATAGTACAATTATATACTTTACAATCTCTGGACTAATTGCTTTTTTTGCATTCTGGGTATCATTGGATAATAAAAAGAGTAATTTGGCACTCAAATTACTCTTAATCAGCGGTTTTGTTCTTAGATTTTCA
>CAZOHX010000206.1:0-5552 GCA_964579315.1 uncultured Saprospiraceae bacterium | reverse complement strand
TTTAAATTTTTGGAATAGAGATGTAATAAAACAATTGCCAATGGAAATAAAAAAATTAAACCAACTCGATGTGTTTCAAATGCAATTATCAGAGACAAAACCAAGCCTACTCCTATCAATGCAAAATAAATAGCATAGGCCATTTGGACACTTATAATTTTTGAAACAATTTGGCTTTCAGGACGATTAATTTTATCAATTTCTATATCAAAAATATCATTGATGACATTTCCAGCAGCAGCTACACAAATGGTAGCTAAAACCAACATTGCAAATTGTAAATGCGAAAGGGTTGGAGATAAGCCCATCGCATTCAATGAAGGAACAATCACCTTATACTGAATCAATACTTGTGATAATACTACAATGAGTAAATTTTGAATCCGTACCAGCCGAAATATCCACATCTATCCTACGACAATATTGACCATTCGTTTGGGCACTACAATCACTTTACGCACCGTTTTCCCCTCTGTCCATTTCTGAATTATTTCGATTCCCAACGCAGCTTTTTCTATATCATCTTTGCTTGCATTTACATCAAAAGATGCCATAGCTCTCTTTTTTCCATTGATACAAATGGGATATTCAAAACTATCTTCCACTAAAAATGAAGCATTAAAAACAGGGAATGAAGCATTTGTAATGGACTCATCATGACCAAGAATATTCCAAATCTCTTCAGAAATATGGGGTGCAAATGGTGCAAGAAGTATGGTCAAAGGCTCTAAAATAGCTTTTTTAGAACAATTTTCTTTTTTCAAATCATTCACTGCTTCCATAAAAGCACTCACACAAGTATTAAAAGAAAAACGCTCAATATCTTCTTGAATCTTTTTTATGCAAGTATGCAAAATCTTGTTTTCCAATTTTGTTGGAGCAGCATCCGTCACTAGATATGCACCAGACTCATCGTAAAATAAAGACCAAAATTTTCGTAAAAACCGAGAAACACCACCAATACTATTGGTATTCCAAGGTTTAGATTGTTCTACAGGACCTAAAAACATTTCATACATACGAAAAGTATCTGTTCCATATTTTTCAACAATATCGTCTGGATTAACGACATTAAATTTTGATTTAGACATTTTTCCAACTTCAGAAAATGTAAACAAGTGACTATCTGTAGCATCTCCATTAGGTGTAAATTTACCATTTTGAAACACCCCAAATGCACATTCAAAAATAGCATCACTGTATTCTGGTCGCCAATCTATAAACCGCTTGATACTATCAATATTCATAAAGGAATGCTCTGTGCCATAATCCTGAACATAATCCACTAAAACGGGAATTTTAACGACTTGGTCAGTCAAACCCATTTTATCTGCTTTTTTTGCACAAATAAATTTAGTCACTCCATTTTGCTTTTCCTTGAACATAAACATGCTCTCAATCACCCCTTGAATCATCCCTTGATTGATCAACTTTTTAAATGGTTCTTTTTCAACCACCAATCCCTTGTCAAACAAAAATTTATTCCAAAAACGAGAATACATCAAGTGACCTATCGCATGTTCTGTACCACCTACGTATAAATCCACATTTTGCCAATATTTTATGGCTCCCTTGCTTGCGAAATCATCATCATTGTGAGCATCCATGTATCTCAGAAAATACCAAGATGAACCTGCAAAACCAGGCATCGTATCCGTTTCTCTACGCCATCCATTTGGTAAATTCACCCAATCTTCATTTCTTGCCAAAGGAGATTTTCCTCCAGAAGCGGGTTTGAAATCAGATAATTCAGGCAATAAAACTGGCAATTCATTTAAAGGAACCACATGAGGAATATCGTTTTCATCATAAACGATAGGAAAAGGCTCTCCCCAATATCGTTGACGAGAAAAAATAGCATCTCTTAATCTAAAATTGACCTTTCGCTTACCAATACCCAAATCTTCCACCATTTCAAGAGCTACTTTTATAGCTTCTGGAACTTGCAAACCAGTTAAAAAATCAGAATTAATTACCACTCCTTCTTTATCACTTAATTTAGAATTTGGGTAATCAGATTTATCAATCACCTCAATAATTTCTAAACCATATTTTTCTGCAAATCGCTTATCTCGCTCATCATCACTTGGTACTGCCATAATCGCACCCGTACCATAATCCTTTAATACATATTCTCCTAACCAAATTGGCAATTCCTTTCCATTAAAAGGATTTATGGCGTACGAACCTGTAAAAACTCCTGTGACATCCTTGGATTCTGCCTGTCGATCACGTTCAGAACGAGTAGCCACATAATCAATATATTTTTGAACTTCTTATTTTTGATTTTCCGTTGTCAATTCAGAAACAAGGTCATGTTCTGGAGCCAGCACCATATACGTCGCTCCAAAAATGGTATCAATTCTAGTAGTATAAATTTCTATTTTTTCATCTCTATTTTTCACATGGAAAAACAATTGAGCACCTTCAGATTTACCAATCCAGTTGCTTTGCATCCGTTTCATAGAGTCTGACCAATCTAAATCTTGCAAATCATTGAGCAATCTATCTGCATAAGCCGTAATTCTCAATGACCATTGCATCATTGGTTTTCTTTCTACTGGAAAGCCTCCCCTTTCAGAAACACCATCTTTGACTTCATCATTTGCTAAAACAGTACCTAATTCTTCACACCAATTCACAAAAGTCACCTTGCGATACGCCAAGCGATAATTCATCAAAACATCAGATTTTTCCTTTGGAGACATGGCATTCCATTCAAATGGTGCAAGATTCAAGTCTTCAGAGCAGGATGCATTTAATCCATCAGTACCATTTTCTGATAAATATTTTTCCAATTCAGAAATGGGCTTTGCAATTTCATTTTCATTATCATAATAGTGCTCAAACAGTTGGATAAAAATCCATTGTGTCCATTTATAAAAATTAGGATCAGATGTTTGCACTTCTCTATCCCAATCAAATGAAAAACCAATATTATCCAATTGTTCTTTATATCTTTTGATATTTTCAGCAGTAGATTTTGCAGGATGTACTCCAGTTTGAATAGCATATTGTTCTGCAGGCAAACCAAAAGCATCATAACCCATGGGGTGCAAGACATTAAAACCTTTCAAACGTTTATATCGAGAAAAAATATCCGAAGCGATATATCCTAATGGATGACCAACATGAAGCCCTGCCCCTGATGGATAAGGAAACATATCTAAAACATAATACTTTGGTCTATCATTATGATTAGACACTTTATAGGTTTGGTTTTCAGCCCAATATTTTTGCCACTTTCTCTCTATTTCCCTTGGATTATACTCCATTCTGAAGACACTTTTAAAACATTTATAAAAAAAATTGATGAAGAAAAAAGAACATCAATTATGAAATTGCGAAAATATGTATTTTTTAAATAATATGCCATAAATTTTCAAGAATAAAGTCATGCTATAAATTATCGGTAGCAAACCATTCTGCATAACTACGTGCAGTTTCTCTCAAAAAGGCATTGTGTAGAGAAATTCCATGGGGTAGATTATTACGAATACGATTCACCATATCGAGCAACATATTCTCACAGGTAGGTTGATAATCTACATACATTACACGATCATTATGAGCTTCTATCCCTCTGAAACGAGAATCAGATCTTAGTACCAAGGTATGATCAAAAACATCCACAACATTATTTTTTACTACTTTTTTTAAAATAGCAAAATCGATAACCATTCCATTCTCTTCAATAGACTTATCATTACGGACTTCACCTATGACAGTTACACGAAAATGATAAGAATGCCCGTGAATATCTCGACATTTTCCTGAATAGTTTTCTAAAGCATGGGCTGCTTCAAAATCAAATTGTTTTGTCACTCTTATTTTACTCATATCTCTATTTCATCAAAAAGGAGTGCAAAGGTAGTGATAATTGTAGAAATTTACTTACAAAAAACAG
Source organism: uncultured Saprospiraceae bacterium (assembly GCA_964579315.1). Taxonomy (GTDB): domain Bacteria; phylum Bacteroidota; class Bacteroidia; order Chitinophagales; family Saprospiraceae; genus CAMZLN01. The sequence goes on along the minus strand of CAZOHX010000206.1, from coordinate 1,645 downwards.
TTTCTTATCAAGTTTAAATGTTTAGTAGCTTTGGCAATCATCCAATCTATTGCCCAGATTGTTGTTTGCCCATCAAAAGGACGGTTATTTTATCCACTAAATCATCCAAACTAAATGGTTTTCCAACATGGTCATCCATTCCAAACAATTGAGCTTTTTCAGCTTCTGTGAGAAAGGCAGATGCAGTCAGAGCGATAATAGGCACCTGACTTTTGTTAGAATCCGACAATTTTCGAATTTCAGAAGTAGCTTTATACCCATCCATGATTGGCATTTGTATATCCATTAAAACAAGATCAAAATCTTGATTTTGAATTGCCAACAGTCCTTCTTGACCATTATCAGCGGTAACTACATTCATCCCCAATTTTGTAAGCATATTTTGTACAACCAACTGATTAATTTTGTTGTCTTCAACGACCAATACTTTCTTATTTTCTAACATTTTGATTTGTTCTTCTTTTGAAAAAATAATCCGATCTACATCTAATAACTTATAACCTAATTTCGCACTAAGATTTGTTCCATTCCCGACTGAAGATTGTATTTCGAAACTACCATGTTGTAAATCAACCAATCTTTTCGCAATAGCAATCCCCAACAGCCGTCTTGGATAACCATCACTCGCCATATTTTCTTTTCTAAATATTTTTTTAATTCGGTCATCTGAAATAAACTCTCCATCAAACCAAAGATCAAAATCAATCTTGACACATTCATCATCTTTCTTAACAAAAATTATTTTTGATTTTATATGAGTGGTTTTTGAGTCCGATAAAGCAAAAGAAATAAAATTGGTAAGAATCTGATTTATTCTCACATCATCTCCATAAACAACTTCAGGGATATTTTTATCATATTCACAAACAAAAGTGACCCCTTTCTTATCAAATTCATTCTCAAATCTATTGCAAATATCATCCACAATGTGTTCAAGTTTAAACTCCCGTTTTAAAATAGTTAGCTTTCCTGCTTCAATTTTGGAATAATCCAATATATCATTGACAAAAACCGTCATATCGTTTGCAGCAAACTGTAAAGACCTTAGATTTTGAACTTGTTCTGGACGAGGACGATCTTCTATCAATAAATTGCTCAAACCCACAATCGCATTTAGTGGCGTTTTCATTTCTTGACTCATTGTTGCCAAAAATTTATCACGTGAGAAAGATGAATTTTCAATAGATTCTCTTTCAGACATTTCTACAATTAATTTTTGGTTCAACTCTTCCAAAGATTGATTGGTTAACTCCATTTTATGATTGCTTTCAGTAAGTGCTTTTGCCTGAAATTCAATTGTTTCATTTCTTTTTTGTAAAAGATAATTGGTCTTCTTTTTCAAATTCAATGATTTCAAAATAAAAAACACGAGTATCCCCATCAAGCCTAACATTGCTAACAGGAAATATTTAACCCTAGTATTGTAAGCATTGACTACCTCCAATTTTTCAACTTCTTGTTTGACTTTTTCGGACTGAAACTCAGATTCAAACCGCATTTTCATAGTCCCTAGCTCCTTCGCCTTATCCAAAGTTCCTTTGATATTTTTAGCCTTTACGAAATCCTTATGCACTAAAAAAGCCATTTGGTCATCGCCCAATAAATGACATGTTTCAGAAATGTGCTCTAAAACATTCGTTCCATT
>CAZOHX010000205.1:0-5568 GCA_964579315.1 uncultured Saprospiraceae bacterium | reverse complement strand
AAAATGGACTGGGTTAAATTCAAGAAAATCTCTTTTAGTTGGAACTATTGCAAGTACTCTTATACAAAGTACTCTAGAAGTATTAGATGGCTTTTCTACTGGATGGGGGTTTTCTAAGTCCGATTTTGGAATGAATGTAATTGGTACAGCATTATTTGGGATACAAGAATTAATTTGGCATGAACAAAGAATTAGTTTGAAATACTCTTTTTCTAAACCAAACTATAGTACAAAAGAATGGATAGATGGTTATCCCACAAGTTCAGTCAAACATAGAGCTCCTGAACTTTATGGAACTTCATTTATGGAATCTATACTAAAAGATTACAATGGACAAACTTTATGGATTACAATTAACATATCATCACTTTTACAAAACGATTCTCGGTTTCCTAAATGCTTAAATTTTGCTGTTGGTTATGGAGCTGAAAATTTGTTAGGTGCATTTGACAATAATTGGTATTACAAAGAAGGCATTAGACTACCTGGAGATAAACTTATCCCCCGTTACCGACAATTCTACCTATCCTTGGACCTAGACCTCACAAAAATAAAAACAAAAAATCCATTATTAAAAACTGCTTTATTTATTTTGAACTCAATTAAAATACCCGCTCCTACCTTAGAGTACTCTCGTGGACAATTTAAATTTATCCCAATGCATTTTTAAGATTTCAAATCGTACCTTTGTGATACAAATTGAAAATTTTGAGTACAAATATACCATTAAAAAGAATATTAGGCATTGATCCAGGAACGAACATCCTTGGATTTGCACTCATTGACATTTATAAAAAAAATATAAAAGTAGTCAAAATTGGAGTCATAAGAATGGCACATCTTTCCGAACATTCTCATAAGCTTAAAGAAATATTCGTACAACTTAATCAACTTATTAAACAATTCTCCCCAACAGAAATGGCAGTGGAAGCTCCCTTTTTTGGAAAAAATGTCCAATCTATGTTGAAATTGGGAAGAGCACAAGGTGTGGCAATTGCAGCCGCTATTACCAACGATGTCGAAATAACAGAATATGCTCCTAAAAAAATTAAGGTAGCAATCGTCGGAAATGGAAATGCTTCAAAAGAGCAAGTCTTGAAAATGTTGGAATCTATTCTTAAAGTAAAACTTTCTGACCAATTACATGATGCAACGGATGCTCTCGCAACTGCTGTATGCCATCATTATCAAACTAAAAATCCACTAATGAATGGAAAAAAATATGCCAATTGGTCTAGTTTCGTAGCCAATAATCCTTCTCGTAAAAAATAAGAGTTTAATTTTAATCTTGTAAAACGCCAGATCTGACTTGCTCCCATTTCCATGCAGTACGCATAATATCTTCTATATCACGCTTGGGTTCCCAACCCAATATTTTTGCAGCTTTTGTATAATCTGCATAAATGGCAACTACATCACCTTCTCTTCTAGGAGCGATTTTATAATTTAAAGCTTTATCCGTAACTATTTCAAATGCCTTAATAGCTTCTAAAACAGATACTCCATTTCCAATTCCTACATTAAATATTTCAACAGGAGATTTCATTTCTCCCATAGCATATTGTAGTGATTTTGTGTGGGCATTCGCCAAATCCATAACATGGATATAATCTCGAATACAACTTCCGTCACGAGTATCATAATCATTTCCAAAAACATCAAAACCTTCTCTTTTTCCAATCCCTGTTTCTGTGATTACAGGAACAAGATTTGCCGCTTTATTGATGGGAGATTCACCAATTAATGCAGATTCGTGAGCACCTGCGGGATTGAAATATCTTAATAAGATAGCAGAAAAATCTTTATTCGCATTAATGAAATCTGTAATGATATCTTCTCCCATGACTTTTGTTCTTGCATAAGGTGATTCTGGTGGAGATAATGGGGTGCTCTCTGTCACAGGTAATTTTGCTGCATTTCCATATACAGAACATGATGATGAAAAAATAAAATGCTTCACATCATTTTTTAAGGCACAATCTAATACGTTTATTAAACTTGTGATATTATTATGAAAATATTGTAATGGATTATAAACGGATTCTCCTACATTTTTTAATGCTGCAAAATGTATTATGCCATCAAATTTCTCAATGGCAAAAACTTTTCTAGTTTTTTCTAAGTCACATAAATCTACGGTATAATTTTTTACTTGGACTCCTGTTATTTGACGAATTCCCTCCAAAACTCGAATATCTGAATTGCTATTATTGTCAATAGAAATCACTTCAAAACCGTTTTCAATTAAATCTACGATGGTGTGACTTCCTATATATCCACAGCCTCCTGTTACTAATATTTTCTTTTTCATGCTTTTTATTTATTTCGTATTGAGTGTAATACCTTTCGTTTATACGTGAATTTTTAAATAAAGGGTCTATAAAAAGGCAAAATTAACACTTAATTATTTAATTTGTGTAACTTTTATCACGGGTTCTATATTTTTTGAAATGAATGATGTAATTATTAGAGATGATTTGGTGGATGATATTCAACGAATAGCTAAAAAAGCGGGTCTGGCAATTTTAAAAATTTATCACTCTTCTGATTTTGATATTGAATACAAAATGGATGAATCTCCTTTGACAAAGGCAGATAAAAAAGCAAATCAGATTATTGTAGAAGGTTTGCAGCTTCTTCCAGAGCAATATCCTATCCTTTCAGAAGAAAATACTGAGATTCCTTATGAAGTCAGAAAGGACTACGATTTTTTTTGGATGGTTGATCCATTAGATGGTACTAAGGAATTTATCCATAAAAACGATGAGTTTACTGTAAATATCGCACTTATTCATAACAACAAATCTGTTCTAGGTGTGGTCTATGTGCCTGTATCCAATGAAATGTATTTTGCAGTTAAAAATAAAGGTGCTTATTCCAAAATTGATGAAAAGCTACTTCGATTATCACCAAAACCTTTTAATCCCGATGATGCAAATCTAAAAATTGTTTGTTCAAAATCGCATATCAATGAAGAAACAAAACAGTTGATACAGCAATTTAAAAATCCTATAATTATTCCTAAAGGAAGTTCATTGAAATTTATAGAATTGGCTAAGGGAACCGCAAATTTATATCCAAGAGTAGGGACAATTATGGAATGGGACTCTGCCGCAGCTCATATTATTTTAGAAGAAGCAGGTGGACAGATTCTAGATTTGAAAACAAAAAAACCAATCGTTTATAATAAGAAAAATCTTCAAAATCCCGATTTCTGGGCTACAGCTAATGTAATAAATACAAAAAATATTTCAGCAGTAATTATTACAAAAAATGAAGCCAATAATATTCGTAAAACTATCAGTCAATTAAAAAAAGTGGTAGATGAAATTGTTGTTATTGATGCATTTAGTACGGATGAAACTGTGAATATTTGTAAACAAATGGGAGTTAATGTATTTCAAAAAAAATGGATTGGTTATGCTCAAAATAAAAATTTGGGAAATCAACTGGCAAGTCATCAATGGATTCTGTCTATTGATGCCGACGAAGTTTTATCTGATGAATTGATTGAAAGTATCAAAAGGATAGACCTAAATAATAATAATGTGGTTTTTGCTTTAGATAGAATTACCAATTACTGTGGAAAATGGATTAAACACGGAGATTGGTATCCTGATTGGAAACCTCGTCTCTTTCATAAAAAAAAGGTACATTGGCAAGGTGATTTTGTTCATGAAACACTTCATATTCCCAAGGGATTGCAATTGATAAAATTAAAAGGAAAATTATTTCACCATTCATACACCACGAAGGAAGAACATGTCATAAGATTAGAAAAATATGCCATTCTTGCAGCAAATGATTTAAAAAGACGTGGAAAAAAGGCAAATTTTATTAAAATATGGTTGAGCCCAATTTTTAGATTATTTAAAAATTTAATTCTTAAAAAAGGAATTTTAGATGGGAAATCTGGAATTCAAATCGCTTTTCAAGAGGCAAAGGCTGTACACTTGAAGTATAAAAAAGTGAAATCATAAGGATAATTTATGTTCAGTCTTTTGAAAATATTCTTCAAAAATATCAACATTTTAACATTTGGCATCGTATTAGTGTTAATATCATTTTGGATGCTTTCTTTTAGCTCAAATTGATTTTATAACTAAATTGTATTTAATGAGAATTGCCGTTGTAGGTGCTACTGGACTAGTGGGTGCCGTCATGTTAAAAACCTTAGAAGAGAGAAATTTTCCTGTTTCTGAATTAATACCTGTCGCTTCAGAGCGTTCTATAGGGAAACAGGTTGATTTTAAAGGAAAACCATATACTGTTGTAGGATTAGATACAGCGGTAAGTATGCGACCTGATATTGCAATATTTTCAGCAGGAGGACAAACTTCATTAGACTGGGCTCCTAAATTTGCAGCAGTAGGAACTACAGTAGTGGATAATTCTTCCGCTTGGCGAATGGATCCGACTAAAAAGCTAGTAGTACCTGAAATAAACGCTTCAATATTAACATCTGAAGATAAAATTATTGCCAATCCAAATTGTTCTACCATTCAAATGGTGGTGGCTCTTGGACCTATACATGAAAAATATGGAATCAAACGATTGGTTATTTCTACTTATCAATCTTATACAGGTACAGGCGTTAAGGCGGTAAACCAGTATGATAATGAAAAAAATGGAGTTGCTATTGAAAAAGAAGATATGGCATATAATTATCCTATTTTTGGAAACTGTATTCCACATTGTGATGTTTTTTTGGAGAATGATTATACGAAAGAAGAGATGAAACTCGTTCATGAAACAAGAAAAATCCTTATGGATGATACTATCAAAATTACAGCAACAGCAGTAAGAGTTCCTGTAAGTGGTGGACATTCTGAAAGTATAAACGTTGAATTAAAAAAGCCTTTTGAGATTGATGATATTAAAAATTTGATGAGAGATGCTGATGGAATAGTATTGAAAGATGATATTCTGAATAATGAATATCCAATGCCATTATTTGCGAAAAATAAGGATGATGTTTTTGTAGGACGTATTCGTCGAGATGATTCTATTGAAAATGGATTGAATCTTTGGGTAGTGAGTGATAATTTACGAAAAGGTGCAGCAACAAATGCTATACAAATTGCAGAATATTTAGCAGAGAAACAATTGATTGGGGTAGCTGTTAAATAAAAAAAAGCGTTTTTTAGATGTTTATAACGTCTAATTGTTGATATTAAGGATACAAATGTTTATTTTGTCAATATTTTTAAATATTGAATATTTTTTTACTGAATTTATTATTGAACCGATATAATACTTGAATTTATGAAAACCAGACTTGTTCTATGGGGAACAAATGCAAATGACGAAAAAGTACTTGTGGCAATCGCACTTAGATCTAGCGAAAATAAAGTTGATGTTTGGACTATTGAAGACAAATTAGTGGACGACGCATTGATGGATAAAATGATGCAAGATTGGAGAAATGGGAGAGATGTTGAATTTCCTGTAAATAATCATTTTGAACGCCCTCTTTCCGCATCGGATAGCATTTTGCCCGACGAAATCAAAGTAGAAAAAACAGATTTAATCAATCGTGCCCAAACTGAATGGCACTTTGTTGTTCTA
>CAZOHX010000204.1:0-5585 GCA_964579315.1 uncultured Saprospiraceae bacterium | reverse complement strand
AGTGGGATATTGAAGTCGCCCAACAAATTGGTCAAGGAAAATATATGATGATTTTGAATGATGATCAAAAGAAAAAAATACAAGCTACTGGTTCAAATGTTAAGATTGAGCACTTTAATATGGAACCTGGACAACAAAAATTGTTTCCTTATAGCCCCATTTCAGCCTCTTGGACGGTGGATAATTATGGTCCTATTTACATACCTAAAAAAGGGGTGACTACTCCTTTGAATATGCAAAATATTGCTTTGTATAAACGACTTATTGAAGTGTATGAAGGAAATAAATTGGAAGTTAAAAATGGGAAATTTTTTATTAATGGGAAACAAACAGACAATTATACTTTCAAGCAAGATTATTACTGGATGATGGGAGATAATCGACACAACTCAGAAGATTCTCGTTTTTGGGGTTATGTTCCAGAGACGCATATTGTGGGTAAACCGCTATTTATTTGGTTCTCAACTAAAGATGGTAATATGAAAAATGGTATCAATTGGAGTAGGATTTTTACTTCGGCTCATCAAATGTAAATGATGATTTTGTTATTAATAGCATAAAAAAAACGCATCACAATTTTGTGATGCGTTTTTTTTTCTCTGAAAAAATTTATATTGATTACTATTTTGCAGGTTCAACTTTCTTCTTACGTTTGGATTTAAACATTTCCACAACTTCTTTGGATGTAAATAAATCAAGTTCGACCAAAGTATTTTTTACAAATTTCTTATAATCTTGGTAATCTCTACCTCTTTTATCAGGATATGCTTTGATGATTTTCTTTGTATATTTATAATAAACAGCTTCAATATCCTGTAAAAATTGTTGATTGCTAAATATTTCCAAATAGGCAGGTAAGGATTTTGTGATTTCAAACACTTCTGTATAATCTACAGCCATTAAGCTATTGATAAATTTAGCAAAAGAGTTGAAAATAATATGCCTTACACATGCATTAATAGTGGACATTCCATTGTGACTATTGTAAAATTTATTAATACTTTCAATTGTTTCCTCATGAACAAATCCTTTTGAATTAATTTCATTTACCAAAGTATAATATTTTGATAAATCATCATCAATACTGAAATCTAATAAATTTGACACTCTTTCATTTGCTTTTTTATCAACTTGTAAATCCGTTAGTAATAATTGGTATAAGTAGTCGATATAATCTTTAACAAATTCTGGATTATTTTTTCTTAAATCATTTATTTTTTCAGAAAGAATAACTTCATCTTTTTTAGGTCTATCTATGAAATTGGCATACAACATCAAAACTTTGATATACTCTTCTGTACCATTTAGTTGATCATTTTGGATAAAAGCTGTTAAATCTGGGATAAAACTAGAATTATCTAAATTAAGACCGATTCTTTTAATCAAAAAATCTTTTAATTCAGGATAAATGATTTTTAATTCTGAAAGTGTAGTTGGAAATTCAGTACTAAAATAATTGTCATTGACAAATTGCTTTTTGTACATCATCAATCCTTTTTTTCGACCTTCGGGATCTCTATATTTCAAGAGCTTTTGATTTTCCAAATAATAAGTGACTCTTTTATTGGATAGTGTACTTATTAAATTGGCAACCCAAATTTTGCTACTCATAGCAAATCCGATTTGGATAGATTGTCCAATTCGCTTTTTCAATAAATCAAAGTTAGCGGAATTGCAAATGGCTAATAATATATCTTTAAATTGCTGTTGGGGTCTATAGTATTTATAATTTTCATTGAATGCTCCTCGTAAGATAGAAAACCCTAAGATTCTAGGTAAATATAATCCCTCAAGTTGTGGGTCTAGTAAGGCTTGTTCAAAAGCGAATAATTGTAATGGATTTTCGTCTGCAACATTTTTATATAATGCAGCTATTTCTGGCTCAAATGCGGAGCGAAGTGCCATAAAGTCATCTTCTTCCTCTTCTTCAAGGTATTTGGCAAGCTCATCAGAAGCGAGTAATTTTTTTAGAATTGCATCTAATTCTGATTGATATTTTTTGTCTAATGATTTCATAAACTAGTCTTTTTAAAATGAAACCTGATAGAACGACAAGGCTCTATCAGGTTTAATAACGATAAGTTGTGCAAATATAAGGAAAAATATTCAAATAAGGAATAGACCGCTATTTAAAATCAAAAAAAGGTCAATCATTCTGAAATGATTGACCTTTTAAAAATTAAATTTTTCTTTAAAGATTAGTCTTTTTTAACTTCTTTTCCTCCATCCAACTCATCTTGCCATTTCAACAAAGCATCCCAATCATTTTTGGCTGCCATTGCGGCTTGTCTTGGCCAAGTTCCTGGATCATGCATGGTATATCTGCTTCCCGCAGCTGCTAAAATTTCTTTAATCTTTTCTGTATCTGTTTCTCCTAATTTTGCCCATGTAGTGATACCATCATCTATTAATAATTGAGAGATTTTTGGTCCAATTCCTTCTACAAAAGTTAAATCATCCATTTTGACTTTTTTGCCATTTGGCAAAGTAATCTTTTCTCCAGATTTTGGAGCAGGAGTTTCTTCTACTACTGGAGCAGGAGCTTCTTCTTTCACTGGCTCTGGAGCAGGAGTTTCTTCTACTACTGGAGCAGGAGCTTCTTCTTTTACTGGCTTTGGAGCAGATGTTTTTTCTCCTATTGGAGCAGGAGCTTCTTCTTTCACAGGCTCTGGAGTAGGTGTTTCTTCTCCTATAATAGTTTGCTCAACAGAATCTGCAAATGATTTTGGTTCTTCTGTTGTAGGAGCATGCTCTTCTTTAGCAGCAGCTTCTGCTTCAACTACTTTTTTGGGTTTAGCAGGAGCTGTTCCTGATACTTTTTTATGGAAAGCTGCTTTTTCTGCCAAAAAGGCTTCATAACGTTTTGCTAATTTAGCGTCTTTTTCTGCAATCCAATCTTGGTATTTTTGTTCAGCAACTTCTTCTGAGAATGCACCTTTTTTTACACCTCTCATCAAGTGCATTTTGTACATAACTCCTTTTAGTTTAAGAATTGCTCTTGCTGTATCTGTAGGTTGAGCTCCTTGAGTCATCCAATAGTACGCACGATCTCTGTCGATTTCGATGGTTGCTGGAACAGTCAAAGGATTGTATGTTCCCAATTTTTCGATGAATCGTCCATCTCTTGGTGCACGAGCATCTGCTACTACGATGTGATAAAAAGGTTTTTTCTTTCTACCTCTTCTTGCTAATCTGATTTTTACTGCCATTTTTAATAAAAATTTATTTGGTTAAACCATGCCCATTTCATTTCATAAAGAAACTATGGGTTTTTTAGAAGATGCAAAGTTAATCTTTTTTTTAGAATCATGCTGTTTTTATGAGATTTATTTACAAAAAAAATTAGAATGTCTTATTGTTCAAAATTATTCATTGCCTCTTCTCAAAAAATAAATTACCTTTGCTGTCAGAAAATAAACATAAAATGATATTAATTGCAGATAGTGGCTCATCAAAAACAGATTGGGTCGTTGTAGATAATGGAGAAACGCACCTGTATAAGTCTCTAGGATTAAATCCGTACTTATTACTTTGGAATGAAATTCATGCCGAGATTAGAAAAGTTTTGGATGGGCAATTTGATTTTTCAAAGGTAAAAAAAGTATTTTTTTATGGTGCAGGTTGTACGGGGCAAGATCAAATCCAAAAAGTGGAACAAGCTCTAAAACAGTGTTTTGCGAAAGCTGAATTAACCGTAGATAGTGATATTTATGGTGCTATCCGTGCAACTGCAAATGATAGTGAAGGGGTGGTATCCATTTTGGGAACGGGCACTAATACTTGTTTTTTCGATGGAAAAAAAATCATGGATAGACGTCCTTCTCTTGGATATTTACTAGGGGATGAGGGGAGCGGTACTTGGTTGGGACGTGCATTAATTAGGGCTTTTGCTTATGAAGAGTTGCCCTTAGAGTTAAAGGATGCTTTTGTTTCTAAATATCAAATCACAGTGGATCAAATTAAGAGAGAAGTATATCAACTCCCAAAACCCAACACTTATATCGCATCATATGCTCCTTTTTTGAAAGAGCATATTGACCATGAATTTGTACAAACTTTAGTAAAGGATGCTTTTGTTTTATTTTATGAAAAACATCTTTCTAAATTCTCTGTGAAAAGTGATACATCTTTTCATTTTGTGGGATCTATTGCTTTTGAATTTCAGGATATACTTATTGAAGTTTTGAATGAAAATGGTTGTAAAGTTGGCAATATTGTTGCAAAACCCATAGATGGATTAATTAAAAGTAGTTTGTTATCATAAAAAGGCAACAGAATTTTAAAATCCTGCTACCTTTTCTTACAAATAAACACTAATGTTCTCTGATTACTAAATTTAGTAGTCATTCAGATATTTTCAAGTACTATTTCATCTTGGATAATTTCACATTGCCAACCATGTTTCCTTGGCGAACTTTTACAAAATAAATCCCATTCGTAAGATTCATTTTTGTGAAATTTAAACGGATATTTTTATGAATACTTTTAGTTTCAGGAATTATGATTCGTCCCAAAGCATCTGTCATTGTATAAAATATCGGTGCCAATGAATTGGTTTTTACTTCGATATTGGTATGATACACAAACGGATTCGGAAATGCTCTTGTCGATAATGTCAATGACTTTTCAACTTCTGGTGCTATAATATCAGTAGAAGTTTTGACTTCAAATCTTACCTCACTCAATCCTGTACATTGATTATTTCCCCAAGATGACTTTGCTGTTATCAATACGTATTGGGCTTCTATTCCGTCAAAATCGGGACCTTCAAAACCAGAATAATCTCCTTGACCAGTTGCGGGCTCGAAAATAAATTCTCCTAAACTCGTCCATGAATCCCCATCCATAGAATAATCAATGATAGCTGTTTTTACGCCAGTTAAAAGATTATCGGGGTCATTGAGATTCCAAATGTGAATTTTTCCAAGTTTATATGGAGTTTTAAAATTGTATTTAATCCAATGTGATGGACTTAAATTTGAATTTGGATTTTCATCTTTTTCACAGGATATCCAACCATCATACCAGTTGGTAGAATGTCGGTCTTCATTGCATTGTGCCCAAGCAGTAGATTGACCTAAGAAAATGAGCATTATTACTATTATTATATTTTTCATTGTTGTTAATTTTTAATTGAATAATCGAGAACGATTTATAAAATAAATCCCATAGGAGCATCATTGCTTCCTGTGGCGTAAAATGTGCCGATATTGGGAAAAAGTGTTTTTAATTCGGATTTGGGAACACCAAACCAAATAGCTAATTCTGCAAAATACTCATCGGTAGATGTTGTTGGTATCAATGAGCCTGCTTGTATATCCAAAGGGTTTCCTAACGCAAGGCTTGGATATTGACCATACATTTTTTTACCATTGACGGCTCCCCCCATGACAAATACATTGCCTCCCCATGCGTGGTCTGTACCATTTCCATTGGATGTTAGGGTTCTTCCGAAATCAGAGGTAGAAAAAGTGGTCACATTTTCTGTTAATCCCATTTCTTCAAGTACTTGATAAAATTCTCCAATGGCTGCACTTACTTCTTTTAACATAGCTAATTGAGCATTTAATACTTCATCATGATGA
>CAZOHX010000203.1:0-5587 GCA_964579315.1 uncultured Saprospiraceae bacterium | reverse complement strand
CGATGTCTCAATTATTTCAAACGGCTGGTCAGAACGATTTCCACCATATGCCTTATCCCATATCAAATTGCCATTTCCATCCAACTTAATCAACCAACAATCGTTATTTCCAAAGGATGCCATAGACTTATCTCCTGTCATTCCTGAATTGGTGCCCCCTCCAAAATAAATATTACCATCACTAGCTTCTTTTACACAAAATCCCCTATCATCCTTTGCACCTCCAAAGCGATGATGCCACAACAAATTACCATTTCCATCAATTTTAACAATTAAATAATCAAAATAGCCTCTTGAAGCTTCTGTAATATCGCCACTTATCGGAGAATTTGTCCATCCTGCAAGTAATGTACCACCATCCATTGTTGGAGCCATGGATACCAAGTAATCTTCTTTGGATCCACCAAAAGAAAAATCCCATAAAAAATTACCAGTTGCATCTGTTTTTATGACCCACATGTCACGCCCCCCATTTGATTTTTTACTATGCTCTCCAGCAATATTTCCATATGAAAAACCACCCATCAGACAATTGCCAATTGGATCCACATATCCTGTCTGAAAGATCTCCGTACTGTCACTCCCATACGTGTATGACCAATCTATATTTCCATCAAAATCAGTTTTGTACAACCAATAATCGGACAAACCATTGGTCAAAGGGAAATCCGCAAAAAAACTAAAACTAGCAGATCCCATCATAATATAACCATCAGAAACTTCATAAATTTCGTGCAATTCATCATAAGAATTACCTCCATATAATTTATCCCAAGATTTTTGAAATTGTGCTTGAATATATTGTGGACTCATTAGAAAAACCAAACAAAACCAAAGGAAAGCTTTGTAATTATTGTGATTTGTTCTGTGCTTAAAGACAAAAAACTTGTCCACGGATAAAATAATTTAAGGGTTTAAAACCATATTCTTCTAAAAAAAGATGAATTTTTAAGTATGGCATATTATTTTCTATTACTTTTGCATACAAAATTACAAAAAAGAATGCTAAGAAATCTATTATTGAGATACTATTTATCAATTTTATAGCAAAAGACATGCCCTTAATTAAATAATAAATACTCACATTAATTCATTAAATTATTAATTATCATGAATAAAAAGAATTACTTCCTATTTTACTTGTTACTTTTTTCTTTTAGTATTATTCAAGCTCAAGTTACCTGTCCCACAGATATTGTTGAAGCTACAGATGCCAACAGCTGTGGCAAAGTGATTGATATTGATTTTGGTGTTAATTTAGCAGATTACAACGTAACTGTTATTTCTGGTTTACTGGGAGGAGAAACTTTTCCCATTGGAATCACTTACGATACCATCGTTATTGAAGATTTTTTAGGAGCAACAGATACTTGTATATTTACAGTGACTGTTAATGATGAAACGGCTCCCGTTTTTGAGTGCAATGACGATATAGTTGTTTCTACAGCAAATAACTCGTGTGATGCCGTAGTTTTCTATGACACACCCACAATAAATGACAATTGTAATATCGGAACAAATGTTATTCAGCAAAATAACTCTGACATCATTTCTGGTGGTAGTCCATATAGTTGTGATACATTTCCTGTTTCACATATCCGTGTATTTGATTTGGCGGCAATGGGTGTTACTGGAGATTTCATTATTTCAAATATTGAAGTTGGAATAGGCTTTTCTAATACCAACCAATCTGCCACTATGAAAATTTACTCATTGGATGGAGCCTTGTCTTATGAAAATATGACTTTGATTACGGAAGCAACTACTACTATTCCCAACTTAGTTAATGAATTATTTAAATTCCCAATTAGTACAACGGTTTCTGCAAATACCGTTTTGGTAGTAGAATACATTCCAACAGATAATAGATTGGTAGGATACAATACATCAGCTGGACAATCAGCTCCTTCCTACGTAGCATCTCCTGGTCCTGCTTGTTTAGTGACTGAACCTACGGACTTGGAAACTTTAGGAGAAACGGGTTTTGCCTTAATTATGAAAATCAATGGTGGAAATTTCACCATGAATCAAACAGCGGGTTTGCCTAGCGGCTCTACTTTCCCGTTAGGAATGACAACCAATACTTTTGTAGCTACGGATGCAAGTGGTAATTCTTCCAGTTGTTCTTTTAATGTAATTGTTGAAGACAACCAAGTGCCAATTATAGAATGTCCTGAATCAATTACTACATCAAATGATGAAGGTGGTTGTACAGCAGTCGTTGATTATTCAATAGTAGTCAATGAAAATTGTCCAGATTACAACTTAACTCAAATAGAAGGTTTGCCTTCGGGCTCAGCTTTTCCAAATGGAACTACACTTAATACTTATATAGCAACAGATTTAGCAGGAAATGCAGATACATGTAGTTTTGAAGTAATTGTAACAGATGCTTCTCCTCCAGTATTTACTTCATGTCCTGAAAATATTACTGTCAATGTGGATCCTGATTTATGTGGTGCAATCGTTGATTACACCATCGAAGCAACGGATGATTGTTCAAATCCTGTAACCTTATTTCAGAAGAAAGGACTTCCCAGTGGATTTGTTTTTCCATTAGGAACGACATTTGTACACCATATAGCAACCGACGGGTCAGGCAATATGGCGGATTGTGAATTTACAGTTACTGTTGTAGGTACAGATGATATTTCACCATCTTTTGAAAATTGTCCTGAAAATATTGCCGTAAATGCAACGGAAGATTGTAGTGCTGTCGTTGAATATGAAATGCCAACCATTACGAGTACTTGTAGTACATTTGATACAGAATTAAAGCAAAATTTTGTAGATACAGTTGCTTTTGCTTATGGCGATTGCTCATCTAATAGCACCAAACATCTAAGAGTTTTCAATTTACCAAGTATGGGGATTCAAAATCAATTTGATATCAATGCAGTTGCAGTAGGTGTGGGTTATGTCTCAATGCCAACGGATATTACGGTAAATTTATACACTTTAAATGGAGCGTTGACTTACGCAAATTTAACTTCAATAGGAACTGTAACTCAAAATATCACTCCAAATTTAAATAATGATACGATTCATATACCTGTTGTGGCAACCGTTCCAGCAAATAGCACATTAGTTGCAGAATATGTGGTACCAGATCATATTGATGCTGCTCACATTGCGGGATATAATTATGGTGGACAAAGTGCAACATCCTACTATGCTGCTCCACAATGTGACGTTATTGAACCAGTTTCTCTTTTGTCTATGGGATTAAATCAATCTCTTATTATGGAAGTCTATGGATCTTATTCATTAAGTTCTGTAGGTTTTGAACAAATTGGGGGTCTTGCATCTGGTAGTTCTTTCCCTGTGGGAACAACAACCAACGTATTTGCAATGGCAACTGATACGTGTAGTTTTGACGTAGTAGTTACAGATGTTGATGCTCCTTTGATTTCAGGATGTGAGGATGTAACGGTGAATTTGACAGGAGGATGTAATATCTCAATGGAAATACCTGTACCAGAAATTTCTGATAATTGTGAAGGTTGGACAATGGAAAATGACCATACGGATGGTATTTTTGAAGTGGGCACTACCACCGTAACATGGACAGCAACAGATATGAGTGGTAATAGTAGTACTTGTTCGTTTGATGTAACGGTTGTAGATACGATTTTGCCATCGTTGAAATGTAGAGATATGAATGTCGCTATTCATGGTTCTGCTTGTGATACCACTTTTGTATTATCAGTACCTGATGCCAACGATAATTGTGCAATTGATACTACTTATAATAATCTAATGAATGATACTTTCCCAATTGGAGAAACGGTTGTAGAATGGACGACTATTGATATGAGTGGAAATATGGCAACTTGTACTAGTACCATTACAGTTACTTCTGATTTTGCTCCAAATTTTGACAATAGTACAACTCAAGATGTATTGTGTCATGGGGATAGTACAGGAAGTATTGCGTTAAATCTTGATCCAAACTTTTCAGTAAATTGGTCCAACGGAGCAACTACAGATACCATTACAAACCTAATCGCAGGTACATACGAAGTGACGGTTGTAGGTACAGAATGTTCTAATGGAGAAACGACACATTCCTTTGAAATCACTGAACCAACGGCTATTGTTCAAGATTCAGTAGTCATTGAAAATGAAACCAATGGTGGAGCCAATGGATCTATTACGCTTTATGTTTCTGGTGGAACAGCACCATATACATTTACGAATCCATCTGGATTGGGTGCAGGAAATTATAGCATTGATGTAACAGATGCGAATGGATGTACACAGACATTTGGTCCATTTACAGTAGATAATATGGTTGGAAATGAAGACCTTGCTATTTTTGAAAAAGTGAGTATTCAACCTAATCCTACTTCAGCATTTACAATTGTGAGTTTTGATTTAGCGAAAGCGGATTTATCAACGATTATGGTTTATAATGTAACTGGACAGGAAATTTTGAAAAAGAATTTCTCATCTGCAACACACCATTCTATCCGTTTAGATACCAAATCATGGACAAAAGGACTTTATTTTGTGCATTTACAAAGTGGTGGATTTAATAGTGTCCAGAAATTAATTATTGAATAAAATTTAATGAAATATCAAAGAGCACTATTCTTAAAATAAGAATAGTGCTTTTTTTATGTCTTCTAAAAACCTTAAGTAGTACCATTCGTATAAGGAACTACTAATCAAATTAAAATTATGAAAATACTAATCATTGGCGGTGGAAATATGGGATTGACTTATGGTCGAAGTTTTCTAAGATCACATATTGCAACAGAAGAAAATATGATGATTTTGGAGCGATCTCCTGAAAAAGCAAAAGCGTTATCAACTTTAGATGTAGGCACCATTTATGGAAAACCAGGAGATTATATGTCAACGGCGGATTTAATTATTTTTGCTGTAAAACCACAAGATATTCAACCCGTTTTTGATAGTATCAGACCCTATATTAGTGATCAACAAGTATTTTTATCTATTATGGCGGGTGTCACAATGAATACTATTGCAGAGGGACTAGGTGCACCCAAAATTATTCGGGCGATGCCCAATCTACCTGCACAAACAGGGCTTGGAATGACGGTTTTCACTTCAAGTGATGCGGTAACTCGAATTGAATTGGTCATGGTGCAAAATCTGATTAATACCACAGGAAAATCAATTTATGTTGATTCAGAAAATATGATTGATGCTGCTACGGCCATCTCTGGTAGTGGACCAGCCTATGTTTTTTATTTTATGGATTCCTTAATTAAAACAGCTCAATCTATGGGCTTCTCACAGTCAGAAAGTGAATTATTGGTTAAACAAACCTTTCGAGGAGCGGTAGATTTACTAATAAAAAATCGTTTTTCATGTGAAGAATGGATTAAAATGGTATCATCTAAAGGTGGAACTACTGAAGCTGCCTTGAAATCGTATGTTGAAAATGAAGTGCATTCAGATATTCGAGCGGGTGCAGAGGCGGCTTTGCATCGTGCGAAGGAATTGGGACTGAAGTATTGATTGGACGAAGATTTTTCTACTCAACAGCATAGCACTCAACTAATCACCTACAAAATTGGGGATGACTCAACTGCTCCATAAAAATATTCAAAAATCT
>CAZOHX010000202.1:3987-5598 GCA_964579315.1 uncultured Saprospiraceae bacterium | reverse complement strand
GGAACAATATCCGTTACCTCTGGCTTGCCATGGGTAATGGTACCTGTTTTATCGGTAATCAAGACATCTACTTTATCTAAATTTTCTAGAGCTTCTGCATTTTTTATCAAAACCCCATTTTGTGCCCCTTTACCTACGCCTACCATGACCGACATCGGGGTCGCCAATCCCAAAGCACATGGACAAGCGATAATTAATACTGCTATGGCATTGACAAAGGCATAAACCATCGAGGGATTTGGCCCGAAAAAGTACCAAACGACAAAAGTAAGGACAGATATCATAATCACAATAGGCACAAAGTATTTTGAAATTTTATCTGCTAATTTTTGAATTGGGGCACGAGAACGACTCGCATTATTCACCATTTGTATAATTTGGGATAATAAAGTCTCGGAACCCACCTTCTCCGCTTCCATGATAAAAGATGCATTTCCATTTATCGTTCCAGAACTCACTTTATCTCCTATTTTTTTCCCGACAGGAATAGGCTCTCCCGTAATCATTGACTCATCAATACTACTGCTGCCTTCAATAATTTTTCCATCCACAGGAATTTTATCTCCTGGTTTTACACGTAATTGATATCCTTTTAGAATTTTATGAATAGAAATGACTTCATCTCCATTATCCGTAACCAATGTCGCTTCAGTAGGTGCTAATTTCAATAATTCCTTGATAGCTCCACTGGTTTGAGAATGTGCTCTTGCTTCTAATAATTGCCCCAATAAAACCAAGGTCAAAATCACTGTAACCGCTTCAAAATACACAAAAACAGTCCCACTTTCAGTTTTAAATTGGTCTGGAAAAACACCTGGAAACAGAAGTGCAAAAACACTAAAAATGAATGCAACTCCAGATCCAATACCGATTAAAGTAAACATATTCAGATTCCAAGATACAATGGATTTGTAAGCTCTTTCAAAAAACATCCAAGTAGCATAAAATACTACGGGTAAGGACAAGAAAAACTGAATCCAATTCCAAGTCAACTGTGGAAATATCTTTCCCAGTGGATTTCCTGGAATCAAATCGCCCATTGCAATAATGAAAATGGGTACTGTAAAAAAGATAGCGATTTTCATCTTTCTTAATAATTCCTGATAAGTTTTATCTTCTTCACTTTCAGTAGGTTCCATGGGTACCAAATCCATTCCACAGATAGGGCAAGATCCAGGGTCATCTCGAACTATTTCGGGATGCATTGGACACGTGTATTGAGCAGTGCCAACTGTCAATTTGGGTTGTTCAACCAAATGCATTCCACAAACTGGACAATCCCCAGCTTTATCATACGTTTTCTCTCCTTCACAGTGCATTGGACAGTAAAAAATGCCATTGCCATCCACCACCATTGGTTTTTCTGTATGCTTTTCATGTCCAGGCATTGAAATAGTGTAATGCAATCCTGATTTCATCAATGTTTCTTGTAATTTTTCTAAAGAAATATGAGATGTCATCTCTATTTCAACTTCTCCCTTTTTTAAATCTGCCTTTACATTTGTAATTGCTTTTAAATTTTTTAAGGAAGATTCTACACTGGTTTTGCATCCAGAACATGTCATTCCTGTTATTTTATAGATGTGTTGCATAATTGTTTGTTTTAGGTTA
>CAZOHX010000202.1:2586-3887 GCA_964579315.1 uncultured Saprospiraceae bacterium | reverse complement strand
TGATTGATGATAGACTTGAGTTTACTCCGTTGCCTCCTTTTTGAATATTCTCCAAACTCACTAAAATTAAGTTCTACCTTTGCTTCTTTTATATGATTTTCTAATAACCAACTCACAGGTTGAAATTTATTGTACCATGGATACTTGGTGTTATTACTATGACAATCGTAGCAAGAAGTCTTTATCATTTGACGGAATTCAATAGGAACATTAAATGTGTTCATAAAATCAGTAGGCAATACATTGCTATTTTGGTTTCGTGTGGTGGGAATAAATTGTATCCCCACCAACACGAATAAACAACCAAAAACTATCTTTTTTTTGATACTCATTTAATTAAATTCTTTTTGGATTTTTCCACATTTCATCATCTTACTTCCAAAGAATGGATTTCGGATATTCTCAATTTCACTAATCCAAATCGCTCCTTTCCCATCATTAGCCATCGGACAAAAATCTTGATACAATTTTTTCGCTGTACCTACCAAGGCAATCATATCATTGATATCTGTACTTAAATCTTCAAAGTGTTCTCGCTGATGATCGATTGGGTTTTTACTTATGTGTTCTGCATTTTCCTTTGCATTATTAAAAATATCCATAAATTCCATGTGCACATCCTTGGATACGGTTGACATATCAAATTTTGACATAGCACTTAATAACATCTTAGCACCTTTGGCTGCTGCCAACTGATCATCTTCGACCAAGCCATTTTTGATAGCTATATAGCCTTCAATAATGCCGTTTGTCGCACTGTTTTTATTATTCGTTGCAGAAATATTCCTTTTTTCTGTAGATTTAGAACCGTGGTCATGATCTCCATGGTCATGATCTCCATGATTCCCATGATTATGTTCATCCATTGGATGATTCATCTCTTTTATATCAGAATGATTGGTTTCGTTGCTTCCACCTGTACATGCGGTAAAAAATAATGCTACAAAGACTAGCATATAAATTGATGTTTTCATAATTTTAAATTTTATTACATTTTTAGAATGGACTCCTAATTGATTTCTTTCATAATATTTGAAATCCTACCTTCAATTGAAAAATCTCAATTGGAGTCCTGTTTTTTAAATTGTTTCTTCTTTTAGTGCTTATGATTATGCTCTTTTTCCTTTTCTTCGACTGTCTTCAATTGCATTCCGCATTTTGGACAATCTCCTTTTTCTGAATACGTCTTTGTACCTTCACAATGCATTGGACATGCATAAGCCTTGGTACTTTCCATTTCGACTACCTTCAATTGCATTCCGCATTTTGGACAATCTCCTTTTTCTGAATACGTCTTTGTA
>CAZOHX010000202.1:0-2486 GCA_964579315.1 uncultured Saprospiraceae bacterium | reverse complement strand
CCTTCACAATGCATTGGACATGCATAAGTTGTTGTTTCAGCTGACTGTGCTTGAATATTCGCAACTGATAATACGCTCAAAAATAGAGCTGCCATAAATAATTTCACTTTCATAATATTTATTTTTAAAATGATTTAATAATTTGTTTTAAAAAATGATACTCCTCATGTCTCCAGAAGGAGTATCTAAATTGTAACACGCTAATATTAATCTTTCACTACTTTCTTAAATACTGTAGAAGTATCATATCGAATCTCCAACATGTAAACCCCTCTCGAAAATGATGTCAAATCAACAATACCTTCTTTACCTTCAAACTGAATAGGAGCTTGGATTGAACGTCCTAATGCATCAAATACATTGATATCAAATTTTTCATTTACAATGGTATCAAAACTTACGGTCACTTGCCCCAAAGTTGGATTCGGAGAAAGATGTACATTCTTTGCCGCTAAATCTTCTACTGCATTTGGGTCACTCACTACCGTAAATTGTCCCATCATTCCTTCATCTTCGTGTGTCAACATATGACAGTGATACATATAAGGAATTGGATCATCAGCATGGTCTTCAAATTTTGTAATGAATCGAACAGTACCCATAAATGGAGGAACTAAAATCACGTCTTTTCTCCCACGCCATTCTGGTGGTGGAGCTTGCCCGTTGATATCCAATACATAAAATTGCACATCATGAATATGAAATGGATGAGCAATGGCAGAACGATTGGTAAATTCCCAAATCTCAATATCCCCAAGTTGTACCGTTTCATTGATGACATTCATATCAAATTTGGCATTATTAATCCTAAATGGACCATTGATCGCTCCGCTAGGTCCTCCTACAGAAGATCGAAAATTCATTTGACGAGTCTTATTTACATCTGATTCTTTGTAAACTATTTGATCTACCAATGTTTCTGGAATAGAGGTTACTGCATTATCTAAAGTCGTCCCGACATTCAATTTCAACAAATCGAAATCTGCTCCATTCAATGGATTGCTGTTGTAATCTGGTAAGGATGAATTTCCATGATTCATCGTTTTGGTACCATAATATCCATTGGGAATGCCTGTTCCAAAATTTTTCAAAGACAAAGATTGTCCATTCATAGATGTCAAATCTAAGAGAATCTCAGCTCTCTCTCCTGGAGCCAATAGCATTTTATTGATAGAAACGGGTTTTCCAAATAGACCGCCTTCTGTTCCAATCAAAATAAAATCTTCGCCAGTTGACAATCCTAAATTATAAATCCTTTGGGAAGAAGCATTTAAGACTCTCAATCGAATTACTTGGGCAGGTACATCTAAATAGGCATCCAATGTAGCATTTGCCATGACATCTTTATCGTTATTTTTTTTGCCCAACACGATTTGCTTGTCATTATCGAAAGTTTTGGTTTGTAAAACTACTGGAAAATCATCTACTCCATAAGTTCTTGGTAAATCCAAAGCAGCTTCTTCGTCATCTTGAATAATAATCATACCGCCTAATCCCATTAGCACATGATCGTTGGTATGCTTGTGCAAATGTGGATGATACCACATCGTTGATGCTTTATCCAATACTTTAAATTTAGGATTCCAAGTTTCATCTGGTTTGATAAGTGAATGGGGTCCACCATCATTTGAACCCGTAATGTGCATTCCATGCCAATGAATGGTTGATGTTTGACCTATTTTGTTGGTTACCTTGATATCCACATTGTCGCCTTGCTTGAAAATCAAGGTTGGACCGAGTACATCCCCATTGACTCCAAATGTGTTGGTTTCTATTCCATCAAAAAATTGATGCGTTCCTTTTTGTAGTGTCAAATTAAATTCTGTTCCCGACATGGCAGGGGGAATCATCATTGGATTTTGGCTTGTAGCTAGATTTATGGCTACAAACATTAAACAAAATAGTAATTGATTCTTTTTCATACTGTAAAATTTTTAATTATTTTTTAAATAGTTGTTAATTCTTATTGGTTTATGCTGTTATTTTAAATTGATTATAAAATTCTTTAAATTGAGAAAAATATCCATTTGGAAAATAATTCCTAATTCCCAATTGTGTCCTTTGTAATCCCACAACTCAACATCTTATCCCCAAAATATGGATTTTTAATTACTGAAAAATCACTGATCCAATCAGCTCCTTCATTATCAAAAGCCATAGGGCAATGTTGTATATATAAAGTGTCATCCGTAATCCCAAAAGCCTTGATGGCATTGACAATTGCACCCGTTGCGTAGGAAAATTGACGTCTTTGTGCTTCTACATCATTTATTTCTCCGATTTTCTTAACATGTGCTTTGATCGTTTTTAATTGTTTCATCCAATACATGTGTGCGTCTCCTTTCAATAATTCCATATTTATCTTTTCTAGCTGCTGCATCATATCGGAAACTGATTTTTTAGCTAAATTTGGATTGGTTTGCACCAATGCATCTTTAAGTTTCAAATATTGTTGCATAAAATCTTTTAATTGTATTTTAAATGCT
>CAZOHX010000201.1:0-5614 GCA_964579315.1 uncultured Saprospiraceae bacterium | reverse complement strand
AGCCAATGAAGTAATAAGTAATCCCGAAAACAGAAAAAAATATGATAAATATGGGAAGGATTGGAAACATGCGGATGAAATAGAAAAGCAAAGAGCACAACAGCAGCAGTATGGTGGTGGATACAGTCAACAGCAGTATAGTGGAAATTATTCTGATGAAGATTTTTCTGATTTTTTCTCTTCAATGTTTGGTGGTCAACGAGGATATAGCGGTGGTGGAAGAACGATGAAATACAAAGGACCTGATTACAATGCAGAATTGCATTTGAATTTGACAGATATTTTGAAAGACCATAAGCAGACCTTGACTGTGGATGGTAAAAAAATTCGATTGACGATACCCGCGGGTGTAGAAAATGGACAAACCATCAAAATTAAAGGGCATGGCGGAAAAGGAGCTAATGGCGGACCGAAAGGAGATTTGTATATCACTTTTAATATCAATAATAACACAAAGTTTAAAAGAAAAAATAGCAATTTATATTTAGATTTGGATTTGGATTTGTATAAATCTATGCTCGGTGGAGATATTGTCATTGATACCTTAAATGGTAAAGTGAAGCTCAAAGTGAAACCAGAGACTCAAAATGGTACAAAGGTCAAACTTAAAGGCAAAGGGCTTCCTATTTATAAGAAAAAGGGTCAATATGGCGATTTGTATGTCACTTATAAAATTAAAACACCAACGAATCTCTCCGCAAAAGAGAAGGAATTGTTTAATGAATTAGCAAAATTGAGATCATAATATGGAAAATACAAATATAATTTCAGTACAAAAAATATGTGTGCTTTACGATATTCCAAATTCTTTTGTTGAATCTTTATTTGATTTTGAATTGATAAATCCAATTGAACAAAACAAAGAACGATATATTCATGAAGATCAAATAAGGGATATTGAAAAATTGATTCGATTACATTATGATTTGAAAATCAACTTTGAAGGTTTGGATGTAATTTCTAATCTTTTGAATAAAATATCTAGGTTGGAATCGGAGTTGTTGTTGTTGAGAACTAGGGATGATGGTTGAAAATGAAGTTGAGATATTGAGTGGATTTGAGCTCAAATCTCAACTCTGTTTAGTCAAAATAGAAGAAAATAATTTTTCTAAACAATTTTTCCAACCCAAACGTTGTTTATAAACAAGAAAAAACATATATTGCATAAAATTATTTAATTTGAAAATCAATTTCACATATCGAATCATCTCGCTGACCTTAGCATTTTTAATGCTATTTTCATCAATTGGTGTATCCAAAGATATGCATTGGTGTCAAGGGAAAGTCCAAGCAATAAGTTTTGTCGGTAAGGCAAAATCTTGCAATATGATGGATGAAGTACCTACCAATTGTGAAATGAAAAGTAATAAAGCTCCAGTAGTTACCAAAGAGCCTTGCTGTCATAATGAAACTGAATTCAAACAATTTAAAGCAGATTACGGAACGCCAAGTTTCGATGATTTAAGTACTCAGAATGTGCAATTTCTAGTTGCCTATTCATTTACTTATGTTTTACATCATCCAAATGTCTTTTCTAATTCAGATATAATTAGAAATGAACATTATCAATCTCCAGAAATTTCAAGGGATATCTATGTCCTATTGGAAACGTACCTAATATAAAAGATTGGTTTTACCGCAAGCGGTTTAGTTAGTGAAATGGTTATCTTTTTGATTCCCATTCAATACTGTCGTTTGTATTTTATTCAATTGTTTATTTGAAATAGAATTTCAATAAACTTTTCAACAAATTTTGCTTTAGCAAAATTGAATAAACTTATAACCAATCATTTAAAATGGTAAAAAAGATAGTTAGGTTTTTCCTAGAAAATAAATTAGTAGCATACCTATTCCTAATGGTCATCATCGGTTGGGGTGTCGTAACCGCTCCCTTTGATTTTGGAATCAATTGGTTGCCTAGAGACCCTGTTTCAGTAGATGCAATACCCGATATTGGAGAAAATCAACAGATAGTATTTACAAAATGGGCGGGTCGATCACCACAAGATGTGGAAGATCAAATCACTTATCCGTTGACAAGTACCTTGTTGGGAATCCCAGGTGTAAAAAGTATTCGTAGCAATTCAATGTTTGGATTTTCCAGTATTTATATCATTTTTAATGATGATATAGAATTTTATTGGAGTCGTAGCCGAATATTGGAAAAAATAAATGCTTTACCCGCAAATTTGTTGCCTGATGGTACACAACCTACGTTGGGTCCAGATGCAACTGCCTTGGGGCAAATATTTTGGTACACACTCGAAGGGCAAGATAAAGATGGTAATCCAACAGGGGGATGGGATCTGCAAGAATTACGTTCTATTCAAGATTTTTATGTCAAATATGGACTGATGGCTGCCGACGGTGTTTCAGAAGTAGCTTCCGTAGGTGGTTATGTCAAAGAATATCAAGTAGATGTGAATCCAGATAAAATGCGAATTTACAATATCACTTTGAATCAAGTCATGAAGGCACTTCAAGAAAGCAATTTAGATATTGGAGCACAAACTTTAGAAGTTAATCTTTCAGAATATTTTGTCCGTGGTCTGGGATATGTAAAATCAATTGAAGATATCGAAGAATCTGTGGTATTGGAGCGAAACAACACGCCCATTAGAATCAAGGATATTGCGGTGGTAAATATTGGTCCTAAAAATAGACGTGGAGTATTGGATAAGTCAGGGGCAGAAGCAGTCGGGGGCGTAGTAGTGGCAAGATATGGCTCCAATCCAATGCACGTAATCAATAATGTAAAAGCCAAGATTGAAGAATTATCTCCAGGATTGGCATCGAAAATATTGCCCGATGGAACGGAATCAAAAGTAACGATTGTTCCATTTTATGACCGTTCGCAATTGATTGGAGAGACGATTGGTACTTTGGAAGAAGCACTGAGTTTGGAAATTTTGATTACCATTATTGTTGTGATTTTAATGCTACTCAATTTACAATCGTCTTTTTTAGTTTCGGGAGCGTTACCTGTGGCGGTACTGATGGTATTTATTGCCATGCGATATTTTGGGATTGATGCAAATATTGTAGCCCTTTCGGGAATTGCAATTGCCATTGGAACGATGGTGGATATGGGGATTGTCCTCATAGAGAGTATGTTGAGTCATATCGAAAAAGCACCTCCAGAGCAGTCGATGAAAGAAACAATTTACGAAGCTACCATTGATGTGGCATCTGCCGTAATTACAGCCGTTGCCACTACGATTGTGAGTTTTTTACCTGTTTTTACGATGCAAGCTGCCGAAGGGAAATTATTTAGACCCTTGGCATTTACAAAGACATTTGCATTGGTTGCTTCGATTATTGTGGCTGTGACGATTATTCCATCAATTGCACAACAAGTATTTTCAATTCGTGGAAACAAAAAGTGGGTTTCAAGAAGTATGAATCTCGTTTTATTGATTTTTTCTATCTACATTTTAGGGGGAAGCTATCATTTTATTGGGATATTTGGAATCTTGATCGCTATTTTTGGATTTATATCAGAAGGAATAAAAAGGATAAAAAATGGACGGTTTTTACCATTTTTTAATGTCATTCGGAGTATCGTTTATGCTATTTTGGTTGCGTATCTGTTGACCACGGTTTGGATGCCATTGGGTGTAACCCGAACATTTACTCAAAATTTTATTTTTGTATCCGTGACAGTAGGTATATTGATTGGTAGTTTTTATATCATCATTTTCTTTTATGAAAGATTATTAAGATTTTTCTTAGCTATAAAATGGTTGTTTCTATTTTTTGTAGGATATCTCATTTATGTTGGAATTGGTATTTTTAATAAAACAGGGCAAGAATTTATGCCTGCTTTGGATGAAGGATCATTTCTTTTAATGCCTACATCTATGCCCCATGCTGGAATGGAAGCCAATGTGAATTATGTAAGATTGTTGGATATGGCAGTTGCATCGATTCCAGAAGTAGAAACGGTGGTAGGAAAAGCAGGGCGAGTGGAAAGTTCACTAGATCCTGCTCCAATGAATATGTTTGAAAATATCATTTTATATAAATCAGAATATCTTACAGATGCAGAAGGTCATCGATTGAGATTTAAAACAGATAGTGATGGAAAATTTGTTTTAAACGAAAGTGGAGATAAAAAATACAAAGTAGAAATAAATGGAACATCTGGATATTTAGAACCCAATCCAACAGGACAATATTTTAGACAATGGAGAGATCATATTCATTCTCCAGATGATATTTGGACAGAAATTGTAGCAGCGACTAAAATTCCAGGATTGACATCTGCTCCTAAATTACAACCCATTGAAACAAGATTAGTCATGCTTCAAACGGGTATGCGTGCCCCTATGGGAATCAAGGTAAAAGGAAACAATCTCAAGGAGATTGAAGCATTTGGTTTGGAATTGGAAAAGCATTTGAAAAATATTGAAGGGGTGAAAGCATCGGCTGTTTTTGCTGAGAGAATCGTAGGTAAACCGTACTTGTTATTGGATATTAATCGTAATGCATTGAGTCGATATGGTTTGACAATTGCTTCTGTTCAAAAGCAGATTCAAGCAACAATAGGAGGAATGGTGATGACCACGACAGTAGAAGGACGTGAGCGATATGGGATTCGGATTCGATATCCAAGAGACTTGCGTTCAGATCCAGAGAAAATAAAATCTATCTATGTCTCTACTCCAAAAGGAACACAGATTCCTTTGGGAGATTTGATGAATATTAAGTATGAACAAGGTCCACAAGCAATCAAAAGTGAAGATGGATTTTTGATTGGATATGTACTTTTTGACCGAGATAAGAATTACGCAGAAGTAGATGTGGTAAATAATGCTCAAGAATATTTACAAGAGAAAATCGATAACGGAACATTGGTTGTTCCGCATGGAATCAGCTATCGTTTTGCTGGAAATTATGAGCAACAAGTAAGAGCCAATAAGCGCTTGATGATTGTAATTCCAATAGCATTGGCATTGATCTTTTTGATTTTATATTTTCAATTTAACTCTATTGCAGTTTCATTGATGGTATTTTCTGGTGTTTTCGTTGCTTTTTCTGGTGGATTTATGATGATTGGTTTATACAGTGAACCTTGGTTTATGAATTTTGAAATATTTGGTCAAAATATGAGAGATCTTTTCCAAATGGGACCTATTAATTTGAGTGTCGCTGTTTGGGTTGGATTTCTGGCATTGTTTGGAATTGCAACGGATGATGGGGTGCTTGTTGCCACATTTTTACAAGATAGTTTTAAGAGAAATAAACCATCAACGGTAAAGGAAATTGAAGATGCGGTGGTAGAAGGTGGAAAACGTAGGGTGAAACCTGCGATGATGACTACGGCTACCACGATTTTGGCATTGTTGCCTGTTTTGACTTCTACGGGGCGTGGTGCTGATATCATGCTACCTATGGCGATTCCTTCTTTTGGGGGGATGTTGCTTGCGGTGATTACGATGTTTGTTGTGCCTGTTTTGTTTGCGGTGGTGGAGGAGGGGCGATTGTATCTGCGGGTTAAAACCCGTAGTTAAAGTTGGTGGATTCCTTTGGAATCTCTTGGATATGATAAACACTTTTTAATTAAAAATCTAGGGCAAAAACCCTATACAAACAAAGAACCCAAAGGGCCTGG
>CAZOHX010000200.1:0-5623 GCA_964579315.1 uncultured Saprospiraceae bacterium | reverse complement strand
AATAAAAAAAATCAAAACAATAAGGAAGTAGTTGAATTTTTACTTGCTGAACTACAACGGAAAGCCTCTATCAAAATTACAAAAAACTGTTTGAAACTTGCAAGTGAATCAACTACTCGCAGCTATATCAAAAATAAACTTGCCAATATTCTCAATATCATTTATGACGACCAACAAGGTATTGATTTTTGGGTAAAACTTTGGCAACATGACGCAAAGCATTATAAATTATGGGGGCAAAAATTATTAAATGCAAAAATTAAATTAATTAAAGAAAAGAAAAAATTAACAGCAAAAGACTTTAATAAGGTGCTTCAATCAAAATATTTTGTATTTGAAGATAAAATTACATGTCTTGAAAACATACATAAAATAAGACCTAAAAAAATCAAGCATGTAAAATTCACCCATCTAATTCCTAAAGAAGATTTACAATATTTTGACAAACTTGATATTCCCATCAAAGATTTGGATAATATTGTTTTATTTTTTGATGCTAATACATCAAAAGAACAACTTCTGCTGCTAAATTTCTTAATTAAACAAACTAAAGACAATAAAATTTCTAAGAAAGCTAAATTATTAAATGACCTTTTCAGACAGCCATTTTTTATTGATGCCTTGGAAAATGATGTACTTCCCGATGAACAAATCTCTGAAATAAAACATATTCTTACAGAAAATTTAGAGCAGGCGGACTATATTTCGGAATATGATGAAGAATTAACTATTTCTAATATTGCAAGGCTAGATTTATTGGATAAAAACATCATAGAACAAATCAAAATGTCCATCCGCTTAGATGTGCCTGAAAATATTAAGGCAAAATTACAACATGAAATAATATCCCGAATAGATTTGAATGACGTAATTTACATGATGCCTTATTTTCATCAATTATCAGTTTCTAAAAGCTACAATCCAAAGACCTTTTTATACAAAGATTTCGGAATCCCAATTTTCCCACCCTATTCAGCGGAACTCTTAGACAAGTTGGTAAATTTACTAGAAAACAATAATAGATATGACCTATATTACTACTTCTTAAAGTTAAACAAAATTGACTTTACAGGTAATCGTGGCAACCTAGATTTTGATAAAATTTACAAACTTTTAAAATTTGGTAGTACCACCACGTTTTGCTCATCTTCTGGTGGTATTGATGATTATTTCACCTATAGCATTATCAAATTATTGGAATTTCATTTTAGGACAAGACTAGGATTTCACAAAAAACTGAATGAAAATCAAACTTTTTATGTATTTACAACATTTGCACGAGCCGAAAAATGGATGAAGTTTTTAGAAGATAAAAGATTAGTGAAATTACCCACTTATTTGAGCTATTCTTTTAATCATGTTGTGCGATAATATGAACTCTATCTTTAACATTTTTATAACTTTCAATATAAAATATTTGTTTTAAAAAAAAAGTTTTACATTTGAGTTAAAATGACTTAAAAATTATAATTATGAAAAAGAATTTATTCCTTATTTCGATATTGACCTTTATCCTGCTTATTGCAGCCAGTACAGATGTGGATGCACAACACAGAAGACATAAAAAGAAAAAGAAAAAGAAAAAAGAAGATACCGAGTATTTTGATGAAAGTGGTGGTTTTAAGCACCGATTGTGGTATGGGTTAAGTGGAGCTCTCAATTTTAATAACCAAGGAAATGTAAGAGTTTTCAATCTTGGAATCAGTCCAATGGTTGGATTTAAAATCATTGAACCTGTATCTGTTGGACCAAGATTTATTTGGAATAATCTTTTTTTAAAGGCTCAAAATAGTAATGGGGATATAATTTCTGATGTAATTTCAGAGTATGGAGCGGGATTATTTGCACGTTATAAACCCTTTAGACAAATTTTTGCTCATGTAGAATATGAATATATAACTTCAGAAGATATTTTACAATCTAATGGTAGTTTACTCTTAGATCCTAATGACCCAACAAAATTCTTAACCGAAAAGAAATCAAAAGATAATTTATATCTTGGAATTGGCTATACGAGTGGCTCAATCGTTTCATATGAAGCTATGCTACTTTATAATGCCCTGCAAGAAAAAAACACTCTTGACCTTCCTTTTTCACTAAGAATATCATTCACCTACAAATTCTAAAATCAAGAAGGCAAGGGAAATGCAATCGAGAATGTAGTTCCTTTGCCTTCTTCTGATTTGACGTCAATCGTACCACTCATTTTTTGTACTATTTTCAAGCAGATTGCCAGTCCAATGCCACTTCCTTCATATTCACTTTTGGTATGCAATCGTTTGAAAATATTAAAAATATCTTCTTGGTCGTATTCATTGATACCAATTCCATTGTCTTTAACGTGAATAATCTGATTGGTGTCCGTTTTTTCAGACGAAATAGTAATCAATGGAATTTCTCCTTTTTTTACAAATTTAATAGCATTGGTCACAAGATTTTGCATCAATTGTACCAAAAGGTTAAAATCACCAAAAACAACAGGCAATTTTTCAATATGAAACGCTGCTTGGCTCGTATTGATTAACAATCTTAAATTAGATTGACAAATCACCATCACATCATTCATATCAATCATTTTGAAAGCAGGTTCATCTTTACCAATCAATGAATATTTTAATAGCCCATCAATCAAATCATTCATTCGTATGGCTCCACTTTTGACATATCCTAAATACTCTAAACCTTTCTCATCCAATAAGTTGCCATATCTCTCTTCAAGTACTTTAGAATAGCTACTTATCATACGTACTGGCTCTTTCAAATCATGAGAAGCCACATAAACAAACTGTCTCAATTCGCCATTTACTTCTACCAATTGAGCGTTGGTTTTCTTTAATTCATCCTGTTTCATCAACAATTTTGCTTGCAAATCATTTTCTGTTTGCAAACGTTCAATTTCATGCTGTTTTTCATTAATTACATGTTTAATTTCTACATCAAGCACTTGACGAGTATATTGCAATTGAGAAAATTCCTGTTGTACCGCTTTATGAATTAATAAAAAGCTGTATGCGGCTTTAAAATCCCCTTTAGCATGATGAATGTCTGCCAACAATTGATAACCCCTTATCTTACTAAAGTCATCATACTTTATTTTTGCCAAGACAATTCCTTTACTAGCATATCGGATTGCTAAATCATACTGTTTATAGAAAAAAGCAATTTGCGCAAGGTTGACCAAATTGATTTGGATACCCCCAATATCGGGCAAATTTTTCATCAAAGAAGCAGCTTTATCGGCGTATTTTTTTGCTTTTTTAAATTGTTTTTTAGCAATATATGTTTTACTCAATTGGGCATAAGTATGAGCAATCATCTCATGATAATGCGTATCTAATGCTAAATTTAAACATTTTTGAAAAGATTGGATTGCCTTATCATATTCTAATAGAGAAAAAGCTGCATTTCCAATATTATTATACAAAACAACCGTAGTGCTTGATGATAGACAATCGGTATAATCACTTAGTGCTTCTTCATATCTTTTGGATGCTTCATCAAAATTGAATAATTGTGCATAGACAGATCCGATATTTATCAAGGAGCGAGCAATCAAAGGTCTGAACGCTATAGCTGTACTTCTTGCCAAGACATCAAAGAATATTTCCATGGCATCTTGATATTGAGATTGGGTAACATTTGAGATAGCAATATTATTCAAGGCAATCAATTCTTCCCCTATATCCCCACATTTCACTGCCAACTTTTGGGCAATTTTAGAATATTTCAAAGCATTGTCGTATTCTTGCTTTTTAATATAAATCCGCCCTGTAAGATTGCAATTCAAGAGAGTTACATTAATGTTATCATCCTTTGATTTTTCCAAGAGACGATTTATGTCTCCTACCACTTGAGTGGCATGAGTGAAATCATTTTCTACCAAATACCAATTCCCCAATGCAAGTTTTACCTTACAAACCAATTCGAAATTTTGAGTTTCATCTATAGAAGTAGCCATTTTAGTCAAAACTTGAAATGCGGCTTTAGGCTGTCCGATGGCGTGGAGTATAATCCCTTTTTCTATCCCCAAAAGGGCAATTCTATTTTGATCATCATTAAAATTGATTATATCCAACAGTTCTAAAGCATGATTAAAATAGGTGTGATTCTCAGAATATTGACCTTGCTTATTTAAAAGCCGAATTTTAGCATAGAATAATTCAAAAGATGAAACAGAATTGCTTTTATCTTTTCCAATAAAATCCAATTGATTTTCTGCATCTTTAAATGAACAAGCCAATAGCAATTGTTCAAAATAATTTAATGTGTTAGCTGTTTTACTCATGGCGTTCATAGATAAGTAATAAAGATACTACATATTTTGAAATATCCTAATACTATCCTTGTGAGAAAGATATTCTCTGAGTAATTTTTTTCTATTGCTTTGACAACTGATCATAGACATAGCCCATCAAATACACTTTTTTTGTACCAACATTGGTCGTCAATGTAATAGATGGTCGTTGCTTTCCCAACTTACCTGCACTATTAAAAACTACCCCAATATACCCTTCTTCTCCAGGAGCAATAGGGATAAATGGAAAACTAGGGGTAGTACAACCACAAGAGGCAACTGCGTTGGAAATAATTAAATCTGCTTTTCCAGTATTTTTAAATTTAAACTGATGTTTGACTATATCTCCAGGTTTAATGCGCCCATAATTAAATTCCTTTTCTTCAAAAGTGATTTGTGCAAGAGATTTTTTCTTTGTAGGTTTTTTCTTGACTAGTTTCTTCTTGGTAATCTTTTTTGGAATAGGCTTAGCTTTTTTAACCGCTACCTTCTCTGCTACTGCGGGCTTAGTAGATTTTGACTTTTGATGTGTATTTACTTTCTTTTTTGCAACATCTTTCTTTTTTCCAGCAATAGGAAGCGTGGCATTTTTTTCAATATTCGGTTTCGTTTTAGCATCATCTTTCACAAAATCCTTTACTCTAGTATCTGTTTTCTTTCTATTTTGCGTTTTTAACTTTTGCTCCTTGTTAGTGACCACAGCATTATCCACAACAGAAGTTTCTGAATCAGAGCAACTCATTATAAATAAGGTCAAAAAAATAATAAAATATTTCATCTATCAATGATTTTTAAAATTAGTCAGTATTAGCCATGCCCATTTAGACACTAAACATATATTTAAGACGAATTTACCTTAGTAAAGTAACAGTCCCCGTTTTCGTCAATTCATTTGGACC
Source organism: uncultured Saprospiraceae bacterium (assembly GCA_964579315.1). Classification (GTDB taxonomy): domain Bacteria; phylum Bacteroidota; class Bacteroidia; order Chitinophagales; family Saprospiraceae; genus CAMZLN01. Next base: position 430 of record CAZOHX010000200.1, on the reverse strand, counting down.
ACATTTATACTTGATTTTATACAAAAAAGCACCTGGATTTAGGACTTTCCCTTTAAAATTTCCATCCCATTTTTGAAAAGCATCATTGGTTGAAAACATTCTTCCGCCCCATCGATCAAATATCTCAAACGAAATCAATTCTGACACAACTTGTGGGTTACTTATTCCAAACAATTCATTTTGGATAGGACCATTACCATTGGGAGTAAACGCCTTTGGCAAAAATAAATCTTCACAATTCACATCATTGGGATCGATTACATTTATCCGAATAGAATCTGTAGAAATACAATCAAGATAATTAATTTTCAAAGTATAAGTTGTAGATTCTGTCGGAGATAAAATAGGTTCCAAGGCAGTTGGGTCACTCACTCCGTCAACAGGAGACCACGAATACTTTTTAGCACAAGTAGGTGTCACCTTTACCTCC
>CAZOHX010000199.1:0-5625 GCA_964579315.1 uncultured Saprospiraceae bacterium | reverse complement strand
GATCGATGGTTGTCTCTTTAAAGGTAACAACAGATTCGGTATAGAACTGACTCATATCGTTGATGGGTGTGGATCATCAATAATTAAGAACAATCTTTTTGTGAATAATGGAATTTTGGTTGCCAGTAAAGACAATTCCATTCACCATAATATTTTTGTAGATCAAGACCATCAGCATACTTTTGGTAATGACACAAGAGATGGAATTATTTATTTTCATACAGATCAAACTCCTACAGGCAATGATGTTTTTAACAATTACTTTTATGATAATAATATGCCTGCTGGCTCACATTTAATTAAATTTATGTACCATTCTGGTGGGAGCAATTGGGTGCATGAAAATTATGAATACAACAATAATGTAGTTGGCTTTGTCGCTGACGACACCAACCCCGCTACCAACCCTGGACAAACCATTGGCGATAACGTAACTCTTTCGAGACGTGAAATGGGATTTTGGAATATGGATGCTGCCGAAATTAATAATTCCGATATCAATGATTTGTCTTTTTTCGATAATAATGGTGTTATTACTGGTGCAACATCGACTCTGGGTGCACAAAACCAAGGCTTAGATTTTGCTACTGATGATAAATATATTACAATCCCAATTCATGATAATCTGAATATTGAAAAGAATTTTACGGTGATGGCTTGGGTCAAATGGAATGGAACGAATGCAGATCCTGAACAGGTATTTGTGGGGCGTGATATGGATTGGCGTTTTGGAGTCAGCAATGATGGGAAAGTTCAATTTCATGGTTCTATTACTCCTAATGTGATTGAATCGCCAGTTGGTGCACTGCCTATTGGGCAATGGAAATTGGTCACCGCAACTTACAATGGACGACAAGCAAAAATTTATATTGATAATCAAGAAGTATCGGCTCAACAAACCAATGGTAATCTAGGGTTTGGGTCGTCTAATATGTATATTGGTGGCTCAAAAATGACTACAAACTCTTTCAATGGTGCGATGGATAATGTCCGTATTTACAATTATGCATTAAGTCAGGAAGAAATTTCAAATCTTTTTGCTGCTATAACTCCTGTGGATAATCCAGATTTACAAACAACTGCAATTTATCCTAATCCAGTAAGTGATAGTTTTTATTTTGATGGAAAATCTAAGGTGAGTCATTTAAAAATTTATTCTATGGCAGGGGTGGAGAAGTTGTCGATTGATCAATTGGATAATGGACAGGTCATTGATGTCAGTAATTTAGATTCGGGGGTTTATATCTTGGTTTTGACTACTGTGAATGGGTTGGAGTCTTATAGGTTGGTTGTGGAATAGGTGGGGTGCATATTTTTGTAGTTTTGAAGGAATAAATCAAATAACGAATTGGCTTTTTTAAAATTTAAAATAGTTTTTCGCATTTCGATAACAAATATCTTCAATAATTGCTCCCAAAAGATTTAAATCATTGGGTAAATAGCCTAATTCTACATCTTTTCCGATTAAATTGCAAAGAATTCTTCGAAAATACTCATGTCTCGGAAAGGATAGAAAACTACGGCTATCTGTAAGCATTCCTACAAATTGACTTAACAACCCGAAATTAGATAGGGCATTGATTTGTTTTTCCATACCATCTTTTTGATCCAAAAACCACCATGCCGATCCCCATTGTATTTTTCCTGAAACGCTTCCATCGTTAAAATTGCCTGTCATCGTTGCAAATAGTGCATTGTCCGATGGATTTAAATTGTATAAAATGGTTTGGGTTAATTGATCTTGACTATCCAAGAGATTGAGAAAGTACGATAATCCTTCGGCTTGATTGTAATCTCCGATGCTATCACAGCCGACATCTGCACCAATTTGTTGCATCAACCTGCTATTGTTGTTGCGGATTGGACCTAAGTGAAGTTGCATCGTCCAGCCTTTTTTGTGATATAATTTTGCCAGTTGTGTCAATAATTCCATTTGAAAGTATTCTGCATCTTCTTTGGATATATTTTTACTGTTTTTTCTCTTATTTAGAATGGCATCTAAATTTTTACTCGATTTTTCTATGGCAAATAATTGATTTAAACCATGGTCTGAAATTTTACAACCGTGTTCATTGAAGTATTCAATTCTCGATTCCAAGGCAGCTACCAATTGGTCAAATGTGTTGATATCATTTCCAGCAATTTCTTCCAATTTGTTCAAATATAGTAAAAAATCGGGTTGATCTATTTGCAGAAATTTATCTGGACGAAAAGTGGGGAGCATTTTAATATTATCATCAGATGCTTGTTGCATTTTATGAAATATTAAGTCATCCGTTGGGTCATCCGTTGTACAAACCACTTCGACTTTCATTTGACGGAGTAGTCCTTTGGCAGAAAAAGTTGGTTTTTTTAGTAATGTATTGGTTTGTTGAAAAATGGATTTGGCTGATTGATCATTGAGCAATTCATGAATACTAAAATATCTTTGTAATTCTAAGTGTGTCCAATGAAATAACGGATTTCGAATGGTTTTAGGAACCGTTTCTGCCCATTTAGAAAATTTATCTTCATCAGATGCATCTCCAGTTATGTATTTTTCATGAATACCATTTGCACGCATTGCACGCCATTTATAGTGATCGCCTTGTAACCAAACTTCTGTAATTGTAGAGAATTGTTTATCCGTAGCAATATCTTTGGGTGACAAATGATTGTGATAATCTATAATGGGTTGGTGTTGTGCAAAACCATAATACAGTTGTTCCGCAATATTATTATCCAATAGAAAATTTTCATCTAAAAATGGTTTTATATACATGGATTATTTATTTTTTTATTTCGTTAAGAATACCGAGTTCCAAGCCACTTAATTCCGCCAATCCTTTCATCCTTCCGAGTAGGGAATAACCTGGATTTGTTTTTTTAACTAAGTCGTCCAACATTTGGTGTCCATGATCGGGTCTCATCGGAATACTTCGCTGTTCTTGATTAGAAATTTTCAATAGGTTTTTCATTACATGGTACATATCTACATCGCCTTCCAAATGATTGGCTTCGTAGAAATTACCATCTTCATCTCGTTTTGTAGAACGGAGATGCACAAAATGAATTCTTGATCCAAATTGTTCGACCATTTGTGGTAAATCATTATCAGGATGTACTCCAAAAGAACCTGTACAGAAACACAAACCATTATTTTTTGAAGGTACTTTTTTGAAAATATATTCCACATCTTTGGCCGTACTCAATACTCTAGGCAAACCAAATAATGGAAATGGGGGATCGTCTGGATGAATGGCGAGTTTCACATGGTGGGTAGTTGCAACAGGAGTGATTTCTTTTAAAAAGTAAACTAAATTATTGCGTAATTGAGTTTCATTAATTTCTGAATAGGAATCCAAAATATCTTGAAATTGGTCCAGTTGTGCAATGCCTTGAGTAGTTCCACCAGGAAGACCAGCAATTATATTTTTGGTCAGTTTTTGTCTTTCAATATCTGATAAATTATCAAAATATATTTTAGCTTTCTCCTTGATTGGATTGGAATATTCAGAAACTGCGGATGGACGTTTCAAAATATATAAATCAAAGGCAGAAAAGGCCAATTTATTAAAAAATAGTGCCTTAGACCCATCATTTAGTTGGTAATCAAGATCTGTTCTCGTCCAATCTACAACGGGCATAAAATTGTAAGTGACTATGGATATGCCACATTTGGATAGATTGATTATACTTTGTTTATAATTTTCAATGTATTGCAAATAGTTTCCCGTTGCTCTTTTGATATCTTCATGAACAGGAATACTTTCTACAACGGACCATGTAAGTCCTGCATTTTCAATTTCAGTTTTTCGTTCTAAAATGGATGCTATGGACCAGACTTCTCCATTAGGAATTTGATGCAAAGCTGTAACGATGCCTGTAGCTCCAGTTTGACGTATTTCTGCTAAAGAAATGGGATCATTAGGACCATACCAACGCCATGTTTTTTCTAATTTTATCATTTTTATTGAATTATTACACACCACTAAAAGCACTAAATCCACCATCAATTGGAACAACAATACCTGTGATAAACGATGAACGATCATCACATAGCCAGAGAATTGTGCTTATCAATTCTTCCGCTTTCCCAAACCTTTTCATGGGTGTTTGGCTTACAATTGTTTTTCCACGATCTGTCAAACTACCATCATCTTCTAGCAATAATTTTCTATTTTGTTCCGCAATGAAGAATCCAGGAGCGATTGCATTCACTCGAATACCTTCTCCATATTTTTGTGCCATTTCAACCGCCATCCACCGAGTGTAGTTGTCTATCGCTGCTTTTGATGCGGAATATCCAACGACTCTGGTTAAGGGAAGCATGGCGGACATAGACGAAACATTGATAATGCATCCTTTTTTTTGTTCGACCATGGGTTTTGCGAAAGCGATAGATGGAATGACTGTTCCAAGTAAATTTAAGTCGCTCACTTTTTTAAATTGATCGATTTTTAGGTCAAAAATTGATTGATTAGGCATCACCGTGGCACCCGCCATATTTCCTCCTGCACTGTTGATTAGAATATCCACTCGTCCTGCTTGATCAAGTACTTTTTGAACTGCATTTTCAACGGATTTTTCATCTAAAACATCGCATTGAATAGCATTTACGATTAATCCTTTGACTTTTAAATTTTCGACAACTTTTGCGGATTTCTCCATGTTTCTGCCAAGGATAAAGACATTTGCTCCTGCCTTAGCCAGTCCTTCGGCGAACACACTTCCTAATGTTCCGTTTCCTCCCGTTATTACGGCTACTTTATCTGTCATGTTTTTATATTTTTAATGTTTTACCCAAAGTAGGGGTTCTCGAATCGGAAAATTTCTATTGATTTCTTTGGATTTCCGTTTTGGATTTAAATGATTCCAAATATCTAAATATTTTTCATTTTTATAGGCTATTGCGGCAAAGAATAATCCAGGAGATTGTATTGGGACTTGGTCAAAGTTTCGAACATCTGGTGGATACATCCATTTTGATTTGTCTTTAATGAATGGCATCATAAAGTTCCATGCTTTTTGAATTGATCCATTTTCACCTTCGTAATTCCATAAATTTTCTTCTTTTGTAGATGCAATTTCACAGAGAACAGCGTATCCTTCCAAATTGAATAAGGAATAAATATAGGGTTTTGTTCGCTTCAATTCATCTGGAAATTTACCATCTTGATCCATTTGCTTGGAAAGTAATGCTTTGAATCTATTTCTAGCCACCGCCATCAAGTCTTCACGGTCAGATAGATGTGCGAATGCTGCCATTTGGGCTGCCCACCATGTGCTGTGATTGTTTCCATGGTATTTTTCTTTTAATCCAAATTCATGGGTATTCATCCATTCTGCGTAGTCATTGAACCATTTTTTTAATGCTTTTTGATCCACATTTTTGATGGTATTGGATTGAATTAATATTTCAATGGCTCTTGCAACTTCTATGAGATGAATGGTGTCAATGATTCCAATTCCCCTGCCTTTCACCTTACCTTTTATGGCTTGGGCATATAATAAACTTGGATTCATTCGTGTCTTTGGATTTATAAAAAAAGCGTATAGATGTTTTAGGGCATGTTTTGCATATTTTTCATTTCCACTAATTTTATAAGCAGTAACCAAAGTCGAAACCCATTTATTTAAATTTCT
>CAZOHX010000198.1:0-5628 GCA_964579315.1 uncultured Saprospiraceae bacterium | reverse complement strand
AGATGAAGTGGATAAAGTGATAGAAATAGACCAATCTCCAATTGGACGGACACCACGTTCTAATCCAGCAACCTACACAGGCGTTTTTACACATATTAGAAAATTGTTTGGAAATCTTCCTGAAGCAAAGATTCGTGGGTATAAAATTGGGCGATTTTCTTTTAATGTTAAAGGTGGGCGTTGTGAAACATGCCAAGGTGCAGGCAAGCGTGTTATTGAAATGAATTTCTTGCCAGATGTCTTAGTGGATTGTGATACTTGTTTTGGCAAACGATATAATCGTGAAACACTCGAAGTCGTATTTAAGGGTAAAAGCATTAGTGATGTTTTAGATATGACGGTAGATGAAGCTACGGAATTTTTCCAAAACATTCCAAATATTTATAGAAAACTGAAAACTTTGAAGGATGTGGGATTAGGGTACATTACCCTAGGTCAACAAGCAACAACATTGTCTGGTGGAGAGGCCCAGCGGGTGAAATTGGCAGAAGAATTGTCCAAGCGAGATACAGGAAATACACTTTATATATTGGATGAGCCTACCACAGGTCTTCATTTTCAAGATATTGCTCAATTGTTGAATGTACTCAATAAATTGGTGGATAAGGGCAATACTATTATAGTGATTGAGCACAATATGGATGTAATCAAAATGGCCGACCACATCGTTGATGTAGGATTAGAAGGTGGTCAAAAAGGAGGACAAATCGTTGTGGAAGGAACGCCCGAGAAAGTGGCTAAACATAAATCTAGCCATACTGCTCGATTTTTGAAAGATGAGTTGAAGTCTTGAGTGGTTATTATTTTTTCAATCCTAACTCTTTTAATCGTTCATCCAAAAAATCTCCTGCAGAAATATCTTCCCATGCCTTTGGTCGTTCGGCAGAAATACAGTTTTCCAGACAACTCAAGTCCATATCAGACCGTGGATGTAAAAAGAAAGGCATCGAATATCTAGGTTTTTTTAATAATTCAAGATTCGACGGATTAATCACTTGATGAATAGTCGATCTTAACAATCCATTAGTGTGACGCTCTAGCATATCTCCAATATTGATCGCAATCGCATTGGGACCTGGATCCACATCTATCCAATTGCCATCTAAGTCTTGAGCTTGTAATCCAGAAACATCTGCTCCCATCAATAAGGTTATCAAATTTATATCTCCATGTGCAGCGGCACGAACCGATCCTTCTGGGATGTGATCTACATTATCAAGAGGATAATAATGGAGTAATCTTAAAATGCTATTGCCGTTATGAATTTTTTTATCAAAATAATCTTCTGGTAATTTTAAATATAAAGCAATTGCTCTTAATAGATTTCGTCCTGTTTGCTCAAATGTAGAAAAAACTTGTAACCCTATTTCTTTAAATTCGGGTAATTCCGTTGGCCAAACATTTTCGGGATATTCTTCTTTGATCGGGTCTCCATCGGTTACGGTTTGCCCAATGTGATAAAACTCTTTCAAGTCTGGAACTTTTTTCCCTTTTGCTGTTTCTCGATTTTTTGAAATAAACCCACGTTGCCCACTGTTTGGAAGCTCATATTTCTTTTTTGTTGCATCATCTAATGCAAAAAAAGCCTTTGACACCTTTAGTAAATCACTCTTTAGTGTTTCTGAAACACCGTGATTTTCGACTATGGCAAAACCCATGTTTACAAAGGAGTCACCAAAGTTTTTTATGAAATTTACTCTTTTTATAGGATCTCCAGAAATGAAGTCGTGATAATCAACTCGGGCAATAGTGTTTTTGTTCATAATGTTTATTCTTTTGACAAAAGTAGGATTTTTCTATTTATTTACTAAATCCATTTTGAATAGTTTCTAATTTTGGAGAGTATTTGTGGCTAAGTAACATGTTTTGAAGTTGTTTGTATTCGGTTTATTAAATAAATGGATTAAGGTTTTTGGGTTATAAAAATTTTGAGTAATATAGCCTATCTTTTTATAACACTATTTATTGGTCAACGTAACAACACCTTGGTTTATCGAGTTTTTGCCTTGGTCTGACGATATAATTTGAAAATTAGCTTATTTTAGTTCATATTTGAAGTATCAATTAAAGGTATTCTTTTATTAAAATCTAATATTATGATAGATATATTGATGTGGATTTCGATCGTAACTGGTGGTATTTTGGTTTTGATGTTGCTTTTGTCAATATTGGGGGGATTAGATTTAGATATGGATTTTAATTTCGACTTCAATACGGATACAGACACAGATGTTGGTCATGGAGGATTGGGAGTATTTAAAGGGGCGTTGGCTTTTGTGTCCATTGCTACTTGGGTTGCTAAAATCGTATTGGTCTCTGGTTTTGATCTATATTTAGTATTGTTGATTTCATTATCATCGGGAGCATTAGCAGTTCTTATTATGGGACTGGTATTGCGTATGTTACTGAAAATTGAAACAAATACCAATTGGCATCCAGAAGATGCAGCCTATAAAATGGGAAAAGTTTATCTTAAAATTCCACAAAATGGTTTTGGAATCATTCATGTAAAAATTAATGGAGCCAATAGAGAATTAAAGGCAACAACGGACGAAAAGGATATAAAAACAGGAGAAACTATCATTATTGAAGAATATAAAAATGGTATTGCCAAAGTGGTTTTGGCAAAGGATGAAAAAAAGGCTTAGTCGTGCACCTAAGTTTTATAATTACATAATATTATTTAACTAAATAAAAATTTAAAATTATGAATACAGCTTATTTAGCAGTTATTGGATTTGTAGTACTAATTCTATTTTTACTTGCAGCTTTTATTTTGAGCAGGTATAGAAGATGTCCTAGTGATAAAATATTAGTGGTTTATGGAAAAACAGGGGGAGAATCATCTAAATGTTATGCTGGTGGTGCTGCTTTTGTTTGGCCGATTATACAAGATTATCGCTATTTGGATTTGACGCCTATTAGTATTGATGTGAATCTCCAAGATGCACTTTCTAAGCAAAATATACGAGTATCTGTTCCTGCTCAATTTACTGTAGGTATCAGTACAAGACCCGAATTGATGTTGGCAGCAGCAGAAAGATTATTGGGATTGGATCGAAATAGTATCAGTGCCTTATCACATGATATCATAATGGGGCAGATGCGATTGGTTATTGCCAATATGGATATTGAAGAATTGAATATTGATCGTGATAAATTTGTTGATTCTGTTTACTCTAACGTAGGAGAAGAATTACATAAAATTGGTTTGGAATTAATCAATGTGAATGTAACAGATATTCAAGATGAATCTGGATATATCGTCGCATTAGGACGTGAGGCGGCAGCCAAAGCTATCAACGATGCAAAGGTGAAGGTTGCAAAGGAAGTTAGACTGGGTTCTATTGGTCAAGCAGAAGAGGAAAGGCAGCAAAGAATTAAGGTGGCAGAAGCAAATTCTTTGGCAGAAATTGGAGAAGCAGAAGCTACTCAAAATCAAAGAGTACAAGTCTCCAATGCAAATGCAACAGCAGAAATCGGAGAAGCTGAAGCACTCAAGGCAAGAAGAATAAAAGTTGCAGATGCAAATAGTTCAGCTGAAGTAGGAGAAGCTAGTGCAAATGCTCTAGCAAATGAAGGTAAAAACGAAGCCGCTATCAAAATTGCAAATTCCAATGCATTGCGTGATGTGGAAGTCGCTGAAGCTAGAAGAAAATCTGAAGCTGCAACTAAAGTAGCTGCGGCGAAAGCCTTAAAAGAAGCTTATGAAGCTCAGCGTGAAGCAGAAATTGCAAGAGCTAGTAAAGAGTTGGCTTCAAAGCGTGCAGATGAAGTAGTCGAAGCGGATATTGAAAAGGAAAAAGCCATCATTGAAGCTCAGGCAGAAGCAGAAAGACGAAGAGAAATTGCAAAAGGAGAAGCAGATGCGATTTACGAAAGGTATCAAGCTCAAGCAAAAGGTATGGAGGAGATGCTGACCAAACAAGCAGAAGGTTTTGAAAAACTTGTAAAAGCAGCCAATGGTGATCCGAAAGCTGCGATGGGCTATTTGATGATAGACAAATTGGCAGAATTGGCTCAAATTCAAACGGATGCCATCAAAGACCTTGAAATTGGAAAAGTTGTCGTTTATGATAATGGTAGTGGACAAGGCGTTGGTAATTTTGTTCAAGGGCTTTATGGTATGATGCCACAATTGAATGATTTCTTGGAGCAAAGTGGTATGAGTTTACCAGATGCTTTGGTCAAAATTGCAAAGGAATCAAGTAAGGATGAAGATTCAGAAGAGTCATAAACAATTCTTTCGAAATATTTGGAGCATCAATATTTAAAAATATTGATGCTCTTTTTTTATTCAACTATCACTCTCAAAATATCCCATTTTTCTCCATCTGTAATCAATATTTGAAAAATCCCACTCCCTTGATTCAAATGAATAGGTACTTCTAGGTTATTGTCTTCTTTAGAATAATGCTTTTCAAAAATATTTTGCCCAATAATATTATAAATTGAAACACTAATCTCTTTATTGGTTTTATCTGATATGGATAATATGAAATGACCTGAATTTGGATTAGGTGAAATTTTAATATTATTTATTTTTTGTAAATTTTCAGTAGCCACGATGGTAAATGCATGCGTTTGGGTACAACCATCTTGATCACGGACAATAGCTGTGTAATTAGCCGAAGTAAGATTCATAAACAGATTAGATGTTTGCCAATTTTCACCATCTATACTGTATTCGTAAGGGGGCGTTCCTCCAGTAACAATCATTTCTATAGAATCGTCCATTTGATTAACATCTAAGGTTAGTAATGCTACTATTTTTAGATTTAGTTGCCCATGAAATTTGTGTTCTAGGGCATCTTTGATATAAAAATTTACTTTCCCTGAAGATTCAATATTGAGAAATGTCTTTGAATCTTGCCATTCTTCTCCATTTAGTGAATATTGATAGGGTGGCAAACCTCCAATTGCTGTAATTTCAATACCTTTAAAACTTTCACATGAAATAATTTGATTGGCATTTCCCCCCAAAAGTTGATAATCATGGAAATAGGCTTTTGTAATGATACATCCATTTCCTAATTTGGCATATATGATATAATTTCCTACATTTTGAGCAGGAAACTCATTACTTGTTTGCCAATTTTCTTGGTCTAAACTAAATTCGGTAAACTGATTATTGGTATTTTCAATTACAATTTTATTATAAATGGAAGAAATGCTTAAATCAATAGGATCTGGTTCGGTTAAAGTCACGTCAATAGAATAAGACTCATTGTTGGCATCTTTTACAATTATATGATATGAGCCAGCATTTAGGTCGGAAAAAACATTTTCGCTTACAAAAGTTATATTATTGATAGAGTAGGTGTATGGGGGAAGTCCTCCTGTTGGAGAAATTGTAATCGCTCCATCCGTTCCACCATTGCAAGTAATATTTTTGGTGCTTGTTGTTGCTGAAATATTGTCAACTATTTGAATTTGTTGCTCTTTTTCACATCCATTACTATCTTTTACATGAATTGTTTGTGTTCCACTCGGTACATTTTCAAAAGTAGGGTTATTCTGAAATGCCGCTATGCCATCAATAGAATAAGCGGATGGAGATACTCCACCTGTAACTGAAATATTTACAGTGTGATCTGTCACTTGTGCAGAAACTATTATATGATTTGG
>CAZOHX010000197.1:0-5629 GCA_964579315.1 uncultured Saprospiraceae bacterium | reverse complement strand
ACTTAGATTGGTAAGAATATAAATTTTGCTATGCATTGGGGGTCATAAAAAGTTTATTTGGGTTGGAATTCTTAATAAAATAGACTATTTTTAGGATATTAACGTTGAATTCATTGATATCGTGGTGTTGACCTATACTTTTACAAAATTAATAACTAACCGATGGATATTGCTATTGAACTAAAAGAACGAGAAAAGGATCTCATCCAAGCGTGTTTGAATCGTGAAAGATGGGCTCAAAAGGAGTTGTATGAATCTCATTATGGGAAAATGATGAGTATATGCCTACGTTATGCTACTAACTATGCAGAAGCTCAGGATGTCTTGCACGAAGGATTTATCAAAGTATTTAAAAATTTACATAAATATCAAACAGGTACATCCTTGAATTCATGGATTAGTAGAATTATGGTAAATACATCTATTGACCATTACAGAAAAAACATAAGACGGCGTACTGAAAATATCGAAACTGCCTTTAGTTTAAGCACTTCAGAAGCAGATGCGATAAGTAAAATGACTGAAAAAGAAATTTTAAGTGCCGTTCAACAACTATCCCCTGCCTATAGATTGGTTTTCAACTTGTATGTAATTGAAGGCTTTTCACACAAGGAAGTTGGAGAAAAATTAGGGATTACAAGCAGCACTTCGAGATCTAATCTCGTAAAAGCTAGAGCAAAGTTAAAAGATATATTAAATTCGAGGGAATTGGATAATGGAGAATAAAAAACTAGATCAAATCATTAAAGACAAATTGAATCAATTGGATGAGCATAGTTCATCTGACTGGTCGTTGATGGAATCTCTCCTTCAAATGGATGGTTTGTTGGATAAGGATATTCAAGATTTTGATGAAACTATGCGGTTTTCTCTTGAGAAAGAACAGCCAATAGATACACATAGTTGGGTAGAAATGGCTGCAACCCTAGATTTAATGGATGATTTGGAAGATATTCCTTCTAGTGAAGTTCAAAATTTTGATGAAATCCTAAAGTCAAAACTGCATGCTATAAATCCTATGTCTTCGGATTGGGATGCTTTCTCAGAACAATTGGAAGCACAGCCCGAAAAGATTATGGATGAGATTGCCAAAGAAAAATTAACAACTTTGGATAATACGGGTAAAAGTGATTGGGAAGTTTTAGCCCCTAAACTTGCAGAAGAATTATCTTTCAAACGTAGAATCATTTACAGATATAAAATTTTAGAATCTGCTGTTCTAATATTATTTCTAATTACGTTTATTAATTTTTATCCAGATTACAAAGATCAAATTAAATCACTTTTACCTGATTCTGGTACGTTCTTTAGTTTTAACCATAAAAGGGAAGAAACAATCGTCAAGAAAAACATAGAACATAAAACCGCAACAAGTCCTTTAAACTCAACAAAGAAATCATCACAAGAAAATATCCCTTTGATAAATCATTATGAGGGATTTGTCGATGGTGCAGTGAAAGTTAAGGAAACTACGCTACCCAATCCTATCAAAATTACAAGTGCTAATTATAAAAACATATCGGATATATCCATTCAATCTAATGATTTAATATCTACTGTTAAAACACAAGTTTTGTCAGAAAGAGAAGTGAAATCTAAATCTAATTTTTTTAGTAGAATATTTTCTAAAAAAGAAAAAGAAACGCAAACTCAAAATTTAAAAATTACTTCTCCTAAACATCTTGAAAATATATCTTTAACAGCACTTGACTACGAAAAGAATAAAAAATTACCAAGCTTTTTTGATAAATTAAAAAAGATTCCTTTTGGAATCACGGCAGGTATGATGATGGTAGGCAATTACAATTTAATTTCGACACCAGAAGATAAAGTTTTAGGGATTGATGCTTACAAAAGTACAGGGCTTGGATATGGGGCAGGGTTTACTATGGGGTTTGAATTTGATAAAATCGAAATTCATAAAGGAATTATTTATAAAGGAAATACCTATAAGCCTTTGGGTAGAGAAATTGTTGGCAATTCAAAATTGGGCGTATATTCTTTAAGACTTAACGAAATTAATATCAATACACTAGAAATTCCTATGCATATCCGTTACCATTTTTATGATAAAAATGATTGGAATTTATATGCAGGGGCTGGAGCCACTATGGGGTTGGTATTTCAAGCTAATTATTTCTTAACCACCGATGAAGTAAGACAGCCTACAAGTCAAAATTTAGGGGCTCGTACATCAGCTGTGATAGAAAACTCTAATTTACATCAAGATAAAATTTACAGAAATGGTGCCTTTGAAGGGGGGAGTTTTATTGAAAATCAATTATATACAGCTGATTTAAGTTTTGGGGCAGAATTGAAATTGAGTAAACGTTGGGGTATTTTTATGGAGCACACTTTTCAATATGCACTACCCTCCAATTATAAAGGACCTAATAATGATAAAATCAATCATTACAATATCTATTTGGGGGTGAGAAGTCGATTGCGTTAATTTACTGTAAATTTTATCACTTTTTGATATATTTCTCTTGAAATAGGATAATCGTTGCTCATTTTGTTGTAATGAATGGCTTCTGGGGTCATTCTATGTTTGCTAACGATTACTTCCAACTGATAATCGCCTTCCTTTTGGATGTTATAATCAAAATTGAAAGTTAATTCATGATTTGGCAAAATATTGGTATCGGATAATTTCTTCGCTTCTGGATACCATTTCCATTTTTCGCCTATTCTGTTTGATTTTTCAAAGACTACTTTATTTTTTTGATTGCGTATTTTAAAATCGATGGTGAAAAATCGTTCAGGATCGCCCGTTGGTACTTTATGCCCTGCAAATTCATTTTTAACTTTAAAATCGAAATGTATTTTGTCCCCTTTTTGATATACTTTTTTCAAGACAGATGGATGAAAACTATAGCCTATCAACATAGCGACTTTATCTCCTTTTACTTTGGGCAGTCCCGAACCAGGGAAATTGTGAAAATGTGATTTTCTTACGTTATAGCCATCTACCAACGATCGATTAGTAGTTTTCATATGACAAGAAATACAGTTTTTCTTTCCAAAATAAGGACCTGCCTTCCACTCATCACCCGTCTCAAAAGTACAAACCAATTGTTTGTTGACCTGATGATTTGCATTATGACATCCAATACACAAAGTCTCTGACAAGAACGATGGATCAGCGATAGTTTTATGTGGAGCCTTGGGAGCATCTGTTATTCCTATGACAGCCCCATTTCGTACGTGACAACTCGCACAATTAATACCCTCTTGCTGTAAGCTTTTATCAAAATGAGTATTTTTTTCTTTTACAGGCTGATAAATATCTCCGTTTACAAGTCCTTTTATCACAAACTCTTGTTGATTTTCCAATGGAATATGGCAATTGATACACATATAAGGGCTGGATTCTTTTTTTATTTCAGATTGAAATTGCACGTCTGTCCAAGCATGTGCATGTGTAGATGTCAACCATTCTTGATAATGATTTTGGTGACAAGCACCACAATCTTGTGATTTTAAACTAGCTAATCCTTTTGGGATCTTCTGAAACGGAACAGCTTTTTCCCATTTATTCGTCAAAGGGGTGATGTTGCTACTTGATTTTTGCTTCTTCGTTAAGTTCATAAGTAAAGCCACAATTACAATTAGCAGTGAAAATAAAATTATTTTTTTCATTATAAACTAAATATTCAAAACAGATGCCAAGTTAACCTTTTTTTTTGCTTTAGCAGGTGACCTTTATTACAAATTGAAAAACATTTTTTCTATTATAAAAAAAACGTATATTTGATTCATGAAAGCAGAAATAATAGACGAACTATTCAATGAAATTCAACATTTAGAGACTTATCAATATGTAATTTTAGGCATTGCCGTATTGATTTTGCTTATTTTACTTATTCGTTCAATTGTCAGATCGATTAAAAGAAGCCAAGCCAAAAAAATTGCTCCAAAATTTAAGATAGAGCAGATTTTAGTAGCTCCTTTAGGAATGGGCGTCCAAGTGAAAATCAAAAATAGTGGACATCCAGTTACAATCATTAATACTAAAATTCTGGATAGAACCAATGTAGAAATCACTCAAGCATTTGAAAACTACTTATTGGAAACCAATAAAACATATCTAGTTTTTTGTGAAGCTACGGATAGGCGTAGAGCGGATTCGGGTTTTAAAATGGCGATAAAATATAAAAATAAAGCGAATAAATATTTCAAGCAAGAGTTTTTTATTCTCCCTAATCAGCCCAAGCTTTTAAAATTAAAATTTGCATAAAGTAACCTGTCCGTCTATCTAAATAACTCCATTGCAATTTTATCCGCCAGTAATTTTCCTTTCAGCGTTAATTTATAAGTATCGTTATCTACAATCATATCTTTAGATATCAAAAAAGGTTGTACATTTTTTAAAAAATAGGTATGATATGGTTGTCCAAAGTCAAATAAACGAGATGCCTTTAAGCCCCAGTGAGTTCGCAATGAGATCATGACCAATTCATTATATTGTTCATCTTTGGTCAAAATTTCCTTTTCAAAAGGTATCGTTTCGGATTGAATCGCTTTAATATATTTGCTATTGTGGGCTATATTCCATTGTCGCATTCCCTTGCCATTGAAAGAATGTGCTCCAGGACCTATTCCCAAGTAAGGAGCACCTTGCCAATAAGATGTATTATGTTTTGCTAAGAAGTTATTTTTTCCAAAATTAGAAATTTCATAATGTAAAAAGCCATTATTGGTAAGTGTATCAATTAAATATTCAAATTGAACAGATGCTTTTTCTTCATCGACAGGCTTAGAAATTCCTTTTTTAACAAAATGCCCCAAGGCGGTACCGTCCTCCACGGTCAAGCAATAACATGAAATATGGGGGATGTTAAAATTTAACAATTTTTGGATATTCTCTTTCCATTGAAGGTGACTCAAATCAGGTAAACCATAAATCAAATCTACTGTCAAATTTGTAAAACCAACCTTTTGAGCATTTTGAATACAAGCCATAGCTTGTTGGGAATGATGCGAACGATTCATCCATTTCAGGTGCTCGTCAAAAAAAGATTGAACACCAATACTCAATCGATTGATAGGTGTATTTTTTAATTTTAATAGTTTTTCCAAAGATAAATCATCGGGATTTGCTTCCAAAGTTATTTCTGCATCTGGATGAATCTCAAACAGCTCAAATATTTTTTCAAATATTAGATTCAGCTCATAATCAGTCAAAAGAGAAGGCGTTCCCCCTCCAAAATAAATCGTATCCAATATACGAGTACCCAAATAATCTTTTTGTATTTCCAATTCTATTAGCATTGCTTGCACCAAGTCGCTTTTCAATTTCATACTTGTAGAAAAATGAAAATTACAATAGTGACATGCTTTTCGACAAAAAGGAATATGTAGGTAAAGTCCAGCCATTTCACAAAGGTAGAAAGAAATGGGTACAACAGAAATTAATACCAAAAGTATATCAATTTCAAAAAGACATCGTTATATTTGAATGATGAAATTTATTTTAGGAATGTTTCTTTTTATCTGTCAGATAGTGGCAGTGGCACAAGATAGCTTGTTGCTAAAAATAAACTTTTTATCATTTGATAAAGATTCAATTTCTTATAAAACGCATTTTTCTTCTAAAGACTTACTGGAAAAGGAAATTCAACATACT
>CAZOHX010000196.1:0-5637 GCA_964579315.1 uncultured Saprospiraceae bacterium | reverse complement strand
GATTTACTAAATCTAAATTGCAACTTGTCATCAAACCGATGATAAACAAGAAACTAAATATTTTTATATATTTCATTATATTAATTTTTTAAGTTCTTAAAATTATAATTGATTAAAAAGTTAGATTCAATCCAAAACGAATTGTTTTTGGAATTGGAACTTCATTGAAATCAAATCCACGTACACCATTTTGTTGACCTGAAGTAGAAACTTCTGGATCCCAACCTGAATATTTGTCAAAAGACAACAAATTACGACCAACCACATAAAATCTAACAGATTCAATGGATTTCATAGCAGGTTTTATGGTATAATTTAAAGCCAATTCTCGTAATTTCACAAAAGAACCATCTTCGATATATCTTTCCCAAATGTTATAAGAAGCCTTATTGTAACCACGTGGCAATTCTCCATTCAACTCTTTCTCATCATTAATTCCGCCCCCAAAAATAGGACGAGAATTTACACGACTTGTAAAATTGAAAACATCAAAACCTTGCACTGCATCAAATTGAAAACGCAATGAAAAATCTTTGTAAGCAATTTCATTTATTAAAGAACCTATCCAATCTGGATTGGGATCTGCAATAATTTTTCTATCATTATTTCCTGCTTCATCTTTTGCTCTGCTTGGCAATCCATTGGCATCCAATAAAATTTCTCCACTAGCATCTCTTGCAAAGTAATATCCGTCCAAAACACCCAATGGATATCCATTTTTAGCTACAGAAATACCAAAACTTTTACCCAAAGCTAATTTACCCCCCTCAATACCATTCACTTCATTAGAGTTTTTACTAAAATTAACAACAGTATTCCAGCTAAAATCTTTAGCATTCACAATCAAGGCTCGCAATCCAAGTTCAATACCATTATTAGTCATAGAACCAACATTTTCAAGTCGTGTACTAAAACCTGTACTTGGACCTAACACTCTTTCAAGTAATAAATTATCCACTTTTGAATTATAGTAAGTAAACTCTACACCTAATCTATTATTTAAAAATCCTGCATCAAAACCAACTTCCGTTTCCTTTTGTCTCTCTGGTACCAAAGACTGATTACCCGCTCTACTACTTGGAATAAATCCAGTATGACCATTGTAAGGAGAAGGATTGTAATTCAAAAACTTTGCATAAGAGCCTAAAGCTGACATATTACCTGCTTCACCATAAGATGCTCTCACTTTAAAAGTAGGAATTATATCTTTGATACCATCCCAATAACTTTCTTCTGACATCACATAAGAAAGACTCACTTTAGGATAAGAAACAAATCCTACTTCGCTACCAAATGCAGAACTGGCATCAAAACGAATCGCACCAGTCAAGAAAAATTTATCAGAAAAACCAAATGTTTCTTGAGCGTAAAACCCTTGAATATTTCGTTCTCTTTTACTATCGCCATAACTTACAATTGTTCCTGCAGAAGTAGATTGAAGTGCTGGCACTAAATGGTCAGAAACTTGACTAACAGTATGAAATTCATCATGCTGAATATTCATTCCTACAAGTGTAGTGGATGCTACTCGACCAAAATCCTTAGTATATCTAGCATTCAAATCATGATTATATAAAAATGCTGTTCCGATAGCAGTACGAGCCCAACCCGTTTTTTTACCATGAGAACCTACTGGAATATAACCATCTCCACGCTGTGTATATTGATCTAAACCAAAAGTATAATCAATAGAAAACCCATCAAAAGGCGTTAAATTCACTTTGAAATTTCCATTAAATCGATTGGTACTTTGACCAAATTTAAACGTTTCGATTACTTCAACTGGATTTGGCAACCAACCTTGTGGGCTTTCATATTTACCAAATTCATCTGCTTCTGGATTATATGCATTATGGTTGAAATTGAAACCAGTCAATGCACCATAGAAAGCAGAAAGTCCACCATTAGGTACTTCATTACTACTACTATTTGTATATCCCAAACCTAATGAAACAGACAATTTGTCACTGATAATCTGATCTAAATTTAAACGACCTGTGTATCTAGAAAAGTCAGAATTTCTTATGATTCCTTGATTTTTAAAATAAGATCCACTTGCAAAATAACGAGTATTCCCTTTTCCACCTTTAATAGAAATTGCATTATCCGTTCCTAAAGCTTTTCTAAATATATAATCCTGCATTTTATAACGCTGTGCAGGCACTGTATTTGTATTGGTAATATCACCCGCACTTTCCCAAACTTTTGGAGCCATATTTTCATGAATTTCCTTACGTAAAGAACTAGTTTGCAAACTAGTTGAAAAAGAAACCACAGGTTTTCCAACTTTTCCTTTTTTAGTAAAGATTTGTACCACACCGTTGCTGGCTCTTGATCCATAAATGGCAGTTGCAGCAGCCCCTTTCACCACTTCAATATGATCGATATCATTGGGATTTAAATCTACCATTCTATTTTGTGCATAACCACCTAGATCCAATAATTCTGGAGATGAATTATCCATAATCACTCCATCTACAATGTAAAGAGGGTCAGAACTTCCAACAATAGTACTATTTCCACGAAGTGTCACAGAAATACCACCTGCTGGATTACCAGAATTTTGGTTGACCAATGCACCAGCGACTTTTCCTGCTAATGCTTGAGTGACGCCCACCGCACCTGAACTAGAAATCTCATCTGAATTGACCGTCGAAATAGCATTTCCATACTGTTTCTTACTTGTAGCAGATGATGCCCCAGTAACGACTACTTCGTCAAGACCAACAAAATCTTCTGACAGTACCACATCTTGAATTACCTTACCATTTGAATTATTAATTTCCTTCTTTTCATTTAAATAGCCAATATAACTATAAGTCAATGAAACAACATCTTTTTCAGACGAGACTGTCAAACTATAATGACCATCAATATCCGAAACTGTACCTTTCCCCGTATCAGAAATAACAGCAGCCCCAATTAAGGTTTCGCCATTCTGATTGGTAATTTGCCCTTCAATAGTCATTTGACCAAAGGCATTTGAAAATGAAAAAAGCATAATGGCAATCAAGACCATATGCAATTTCCGATTGAAAAATTGATAACTTTTCATCATGTTTTGTTTTTTAAGAAATACACTTTGTCATACTAATCCAATGATAACAAAATTGCATTTCATGTTAGTAAATAATGATTTTAAATTTTTAATAAAATTAGTATTTTCAGGAAAAATATAAAAATTTTCCAATCATACCTTATTATTAAAAATGTATTTCGTTTTAGTTAATTTTGTGTAAAATGTTATTTGAAAGGGTAAGATAAAGGTAAGAAATAAAACTTAAAAAAGTATAATATATCTTCTTGAATTATACTGGTTCTTTTTAAATTGGGAATTGAGAATTAGGAATTATCTCAAAATCGCGACTTTTATCATTTGAGTAAATTTTTCCTTTCAAAATGATATGCAAAATCTCCAAAATGTAGTATCTCTTTATAATTGAAAATTGTAAATAACCATTTAAGAAATCCAACCCAAAAATATAGCCACATAATAGATACCGGCCAAAAGAAAAACGACACCTGCAATGTAACGCATGACTTTTTCAATCTGAGTAATTTTTTTATAAAAGACACCCACACTTCCTGCGGTAAAAGCTAAAAGATAAGTGAATAAAATTACAGGCAATCCTGTACCAAAAGCAAAAACAATAGGGAGATACAGACCATCAACACGGGCAATAGTCATAGGAATCAATATACCAAAATAGAGTGCACCACTGTAAGGGCAAAATGCTAAGGCGAATATCACACCTATTAAAAAAGCTCCTAATAATCCTTTATTTTTAAATTTTTCAGAAAGTCTATCGGAAAAATTCCCCTTTCCTAGAAAATTTAATTTTATGACATTCAACATGATTAATCCCAAGATAATCAGTAAAGGACCCAAGTATTTTTCACCATTTTGATTAAAAAACCTAGCAATATGAAATTTGCTAGCACCAAAATATAAAATCAACCCAATAATCGTGTAACTAAAAGCCCTTCCTAATGAATATACTACGCCACTCAAAAACACCATTCTTTTATCAGCGATATTTTTTGAAATGAATGCAGTAGCGGTAATATTTGTTGCCAAGGGGCATGGACTGATGGCAGTCATCAGTCCAAGCACCAAAGCAGACAAAATTGGTATATTATAACTATCTAAAATAGATTGGAGAAACTCCATAATTATTGATTTTCTATCACCCGATGATTCAAAGCTTGAATAGGTCGGTAATTGTCATGCATTAAATCGTGCAATCTTTTCAGTTGCTTTTTAGAAGCAGTTGTATGTTCTTTCAAAACGACCCAATCCACTTCTTCTGTACAAGGAGGCGTTGTAAATGAGCCTTTATAGTGAAAATAATGCTCCATATTAGGCAAAACATCTTGAATATTAAAACTTCCATCCCCTTTATATTCACCTTCTGTTTCAGGAAATCGCTTTAAATAATGACTTAAAAATTTAGACTCATCCCCTTCCTGCACTAAAATACTAATCACTAAATAATGATTGTCTTTGGATTTATTTACAAAATGAACTTCCAACGGAAAATGCTTTCCATTTACGGTATGTTCGCTCAATGTGTGCATATGAAACTGCTTCAATTCATATTCTTTTCCATCGAAATTGACACTATTCCCTTCTGAAACTACAAACTCTTCTGTATGCCCATTATTTAAAATATCGACCTTTGAATCGTTATAATCTAATTTTAATTCATGAATTTGAGCTGATTTTGCGTCCGATGTTTGGATATTTATAGGCGATTGAGAATTGCCTGCACAAGCCATATACTCTTCTTTGATGTGAGACCAATTTGATGGATTGTTTTCACCTGTATAAGCCCAATGTGCGTGATGTTCATGTTTTTCATGTTTAGCAACCATTTTTGAGCCATGGCAAGATGAAAACAAAGCTATACTCATCATTAATAACGTAAATAATTTTAAAATTTTCATATCAATATTGTTTTTAAAAATGTAAAAATACGGATTCTGATCGTTGAAACACTTGTCCACCTACTTAGGATTAAAAAATCACAAAATATTTCAACTATTAAAAATTATTTAGAGTATTTATGAAATCAAAGGTATTTCTTTTTATGGAAATACATAAAATATAGTTGAAAAAAAATGATTTTAACAACGATAGTTACCAAGGAGTAAAATTAGAAATTATATAAAAATCTCGCCATAAAAAAAGCCCATCAAATGAATAATGGGCTATAACACAGCTATTAGTTTATAAGGACAAATGATTTTTTTCTAACCAAAACATTTGTGAAATGTATTTTAAAAAAGACTCTCCACCACTAAATGAAGCAAAAAGTCTTATAGAGGGTGTATTGATATGTAATTTTCTTTTAAAAAAACTCTCAGACTGTGCGTAAAGCACAGCCGAGAGATAATCCCATGCAGTAATTAATATATCTTTAAATCAAGGTGATTTTTATGTCTTTTTATATTCAATATCTTTCTATCGAATTGATAATACAAATATGAGACAAAATTTACATTTATCCATCATTGAAAACACCCATTTTGAAATTTAGGGGAAAACCATTAAAGGGCAAAAAACCCCTATGTTTTAATAATAATACTCCGTTAGAAATTAAGCTATAATTTTAGAGAAGCCAATAGCAATACCTT
>CAZOHX010000195.1:0-5637 GCA_964579315.1 uncultured Saprospiraceae bacterium | reverse complement strand
AAACAATTGTCTCATCAATAATCGTTTGTACTGTTCACTGCCACGAATATCGCTGATAGGACTGATTTCTGTTTGTAAAATATCATTGGCTTGGGTTATCAAATCCGTTGAGAGTGATTTGTCTTGTAAAAATTTAGAAGTTTTATCTAAATATAAAGGAATTGGACCAACACCACCTGCTGAAATATGAGCCATTTCAATAACACCATTTTTTTCAATGATTAAAGCAGCAGAATTTACACTTGCAATATCCAAATGGGTGCGTTTACTTACTTTTTCAAAATTGAAATGACCATTTACTTTTGGAATATCAATTTGGATTTCCGTAATAATTTCATTTTCAGATTTATCTAAATCTTTATACCCTTTGAAAAAGTCTTTTAAAAGTATGGTGCGTTGATTTTTTTTATCTGAAAGGACGATTCTAGCATTTAAGGCTATAAAAAATGCAGTCATATCTCCAATAGGTGATGCATTGACAAAATTTCCTGCAAGCGTGGATACATTTCGTATCATTGCAGAAGAAATTAATTTCATATGTTTTTTGAAATTTGAAAAAATACCGCAAAATGCTTTAGATTCCAAAAGATCCGTTACCGTTAAAGCACTGCCTAAATAAAAAGTATAATCATCTACTTTTACATATTTCAATTCTGGATGATGGACAATTAAATCTACTTCTAAATCCACTAACTGGTCATGACGTTGAACATACAAATCCGTTCCACCACCAATGAGAATACCAGATGTTTCTTTTTTAAAAGCAGGTTTTAATGCTAAAAGTCGATTTGGAATAGTATTAAAATAGCTAGGAATAAATTTATTTTCAATTAACCATTCAATGGATTGACTGGTATCTTTTTTCTTTAAGGCTGTAGTGATTTTTTGTGCGGCTCTTTCGATGGGTTTGTATCCTGTACATCTACAAATATTACCGCTCATAGCAGCGATAGCATCATCGTAATTTGGATTTTGATGAGATAAACAAAATTGAGAAAGTGCAACTACGAAGCCTGGCGTACAAAATCCACACTGTGTACCCGCTTCATTTACCATTGTTTCTTGTACGGGACTCAGATTGTCCATATTGAGCCCTTCGATAGTGACTACATGTTTTCCTTGGATATTGCCGATGGGCGTTAAGCATGAAGGGATTTGTTGGTATTCCATTTTTCCATATTTGGATTCACCAACCAAAACGGTACAAGCACCACAATCTCCTTCTCTACATCCGATTTTTGTCCCACAAAGTTGTTGTCCATTACGGATAAAATCCACAAGGAGATATCCGTTATTCTGATGAGTCGAAATTTTTTTATCATTTAAAATAAATTCTATCATATTGTTTATTTTGTTAAAACCTTTTGGGGTAATAGGGACAAAGTTAGTTTTTTATTTTGGATGATTTTAACAAAATGAGCATAAGCTTAAAGAATACTTCGTTCAGTTTATCTCCCAAAATGGGAATAAATCTACAATTTTACACTTATTTTCTCAATATTAGAGAAAAATAAATATATTTTCCGCAACATTCAATTCAATAAACCCTCCATTTCCCTGCATCTTGCATTTAATTAGTTTAAAATAAATATCATGCAATTATGACAAATAGGAAAGAAAGATTAAAAAGTATAAAAACATTATCAAGTTTTGAAAAGGTTGCAAGTTTAGAAGATTACTTAAAATTACGAGCATCTTTTTCGCAATCCACCCCATTGGAAATTGAAAGAGATACACAAAATTCAAGCAAGGAAAAAGAAAAGCCTTTTAAAGGAAATATTGAAAATTTCTTTGGTATGGCAGAAATTCCAATGGGCACGGCTGGTCCTTTATTTTTCAAGGGAAAAAGTGGTGAATTTGCTTTAAATATTCCATTGGCAACTACAGAAGGAGCCTTGGTTGCCTCCTATAATCGGGGTATGAAGGCTTGTGCAGAAAGTGGAATTATTGCTAGTATTTGCATCAAGGAAGGTGTACAGCGTAGTCCATTTTTTAAATTTGTGAGTTTAAATGATGCAATTAAATTTTCCGAATGGGTAGTAAAACAACAGGATATTTTTAATGAAATTTGTAAAGCATCTAGTCGTATTGCTCAAGTAAAAACTATTCAAACCAATATTGAGGGAAATGCTGTGATTGTAATATTAGATTTTTTTACTGGAGATGCTGCGGGACAAAATATGGTGACTATCGCCACAAAGATGATTTGTAAATATATTTTAGAAAATATGCCTACCCAACCTACGGTTTGGTATATCGAAAGCAATTTCTCAGGAGACAAAAAAGCTACATTTCAATCCTTTCAAAATGTACGTGGCAAGAAAGTTTCTTCTGAAATAGTATTGAAAAAGGATATTGTTAATAAAATACTCAAAACCACTCCAGCAGCCATGCAAGCCTACTGGCAAAATTCGACTTTGGCCGCAGTAAAAAGTGGGAGTATCGGTGCTCAAGGACATATTGCCAATGGATTGACGGCTTTGTTTATTGCTACTGGACAAGACGTGGCTTGTGTTTCTGAAGCGGCAATTGGTATGACTCGCATGGAAATTACAGAAAATGGAGATCTTTATGTTGCAGTTACTTTACCGTCTTTGATTGTTGGAACGGTGGGCGGTGGAACCCACTTGCCTAGTCAAAGAGCATGCTTAGAAATGATGGATGCATATGGAACAGGAAAAGCCATTAAATTTGCCGAAATCTGTGCTGCAGTTGCCTTGGCAGGTGAAATATCTATTGCTGCTGCCATTTCTGCGGGTCATTTTACAGATGCCCATAGGCGATTGGGGCGTAGATGATTTACGATCTAATCATCACCATTTGCGAAAGCAAAAAGAAGTCATTTTCTCAATAATTTTTAATTTAAAAATCAAAAAAATGTTATTACAAAATATATCTTTATTAGCCACGGCTTTCCTGACACTGTTTGGAACGGCAGAAGTACTTTTTCATAAATTTATGTGGAAGGCGGAATATACTCGAAAATTAGTACATATAGGCACGGGACTTTTGACACTTCTTTTTCCCCTATTCATCAACGAAATCAATGGAGTAGCTTTTCTATGTTTTAGTTTTATCACGATTTTAATATTGAGTATGAAATACGATTTACTTCAATCCATTAATGGTGTGAAACGAAAAACATTTGGAAGTATTTTATATCCAATCATTGTGTTTGTAACCTATTTTGTGTACAAACAAGAAGGGCATCTAATTTATTTTTACGCACCCATTTTGACTATGGCAATTGCAGATCCGATGGCAGCTTTAGTTGGGAAGCGATGGCAAAAAGGCGTTTATCACATTTATAAAAATGATTCTCAGACAAATCCCGAACTTCGGGAAAATCAAAAAACAGTCATAGGCTCTTTTGCCTTTTTGGTGACTGCATTCTTTGTGAATTATGGTCTTTTTACTTGGTTTTCTCTTGAACACCAATTTTTAACTTGTGTGTTGATTGCATCATCAACAATGATTATAGAAGGTATTTCAACCAATGGATATGATAATTTCACCATCCCCTTGACTGTACTTGTAGTATTGTATTTCTCTCTTTAAGGTGCAGGTAATTTTGTACAAATAACCCCGTAAACCAAATAAAGTAACAACTTAATATTTTTTAAAAAAAAAATCATGAAAAATAATAAACTAATCACCATACCAAATATTTTATCCAGTTATCGAATCATTATATTTCCATACATTCTGTACCTAGCATTGACAGGACAAGAGCAATTTTTTGCCTTATTTTTATGTATCAATTTGATTACGGACGTATTGGATGGATTTATTGCAAGAAATTTCAATCAAAAAACAGAAATTGGAGCAAAACTAGACTCAACGGCAGATGTAGGCACGTATATTTTAGCATTTATGGGCGTGTATTTATTTAAGTTTAATGAATTTGCCCAGCATCCTTATCCTATTTTGGTTTTTTTATTTTTGTATTTGACTTTTCATCTGGTTTCATTTTTGAAATTTGGTCGAAATCCAAGTTTACATACCTATTTATTCAAATCTACAGGTTGGTTACAAGGGATATTCTTTTTTGTTCTATTTACTAGTGGATTCACAGTTTGGTTTTATTATTTAGCTGTTTTATGGGGCATTGTAGCTTGCATTGAAGAGCTAATTATTATTATGATTTTGCCCAAACCGACATCAAATGTCAAAGGATTGTATTGGGTATTGAAAAGCCTTTCATAGAATATAAATTGTAAATTATGATTTTGAAAATATTGATAATTTTAGTTTTTTTGGCTACAATTAGTGCTCTTTTGATCCAAAAAATCGGAAAAAAGAATCCAAAAAAGGAATCTCCATGGAAAAAGTATTGGACATACAATTTGTTGTTGATTTTAAATATTTTATTACTCTTTTTAGGAGCGAAATGGTATTTGTTATTCGGATTTGTGCTTTTATTATTTGGATTTAAGGAATTGCTAATCGTTGGAATTGAAGGGCAAATAGATATGAATAAACTCATTTTTTCACTGATTACATTTTTAATAATTGCCATCTCATTTTTATATTTTATATATTCAAAATCAACGGATGAAATTTTGTTTTTTTATTTCAGCGTCATTATTTTTGATGCATTTAGTCAAATTTCAGGGCAACTTTTTGGTAAAAACAAAATCACAAAGATTAGTCCCAATAAGACCTACGAAGGCGTTTTGGGAGGCATGTTGATTATGGTTTTGGCTCAGATTTATGTTTTAGATTTTCATTTAAATCAAAATTTATTCTTAGATGGAATATTAGTTGGAATATTTGCTTTTTTGGGAGATTTATTAGCATCTTTTTACAAACGAAAAGCAGGAGTAAAGGATTTTTCAAATTTACTTCCAGGACAGGGTGGTATATTGGACCGATATGATAGTTGGATTTTTGTGAGTTTTTTTTTAATTTGGTTGTAAAAAATAGTATCTTGATGCGGAACTATAATTCACAGAGATGAAGCCACTAGAAAACTGGTTTTCCGAATATGCAGAAAGCCATCAAAATAGGATCAATACGAGAATACATTACTTTTGTGTACCCGCTATTTTCTTTTCGATTATAGGGTTGTTGATGTCTATAGACAGAAGTTTATTGATAAGAATAGCGGGTATATCAACAAGTTTATGGGTTAATTGGGCGAGTATTGTGGCTGTTTTGGCTTTGATATTTTATTGGAGATTATCGAAGCGTGTTTTTGTCGAAATGTTGGCTTTTACAATTGTTTGTATGTTTTTGAATATGCAATTGAGCCGAGTTGCCCCATTGGGATATACATCTCTGATCATTTTTGTTATCGCTTGGATTGGTCAATTCATAGGACATCATATCGAAGGCAAAAAACCAAGTTTTGTCAAGGATTTACAATTTTTATTGATTGGACCTGCTTGGGTTTTTGAGAAATTGAAAAGATGATTTTTTTGAATATCATTATAAGTTTTCTGAAATATATTCAGAAATCACTCCTTCTTTTAATGCATATTTAGAAGTCAATATATTTTTTGTATGACTTATATCCAGAACAAATTTAATTAAAATCATCGCTCCGACAATTAAATCTGCTCTTGTTTTTGGGATATGTTCCATTTCAAGCCGCTGAGCCAAGTTCGTTTTGATGACACGATTATAAAAATCATC
>CAZOHX010000194.1:0-5641 GCA_964579315.1 uncultured Saprospiraceae bacterium | reverse complement strand
TACAGGACCAGATTTTGAAGAGGCAGTATCTTATAAAGAAGATGAGAAATATTTGCTTGATTTTCCGGGAAACGTAATGCATTACGAAGTGTTTGCAGAATAAAGCCGAATGCACAACAAAAAATATACTTCATGCCGCAGTTAGTTGTAAATAAATATGAAAATTAATACACAAAATAAACACTGTTGTAATTGACATATTATTGTTTCAAAATGCAGTACACAAAGCTCACGAAATACAATAAAAATGAGCTATAAAAGACCAATCATCCATCCAAAGAAAAAAATAACACTTATTAGACTTGATTCTCACAATTTTTTCATAATTTACTGCCGAAAATAAATTTAAAAAGGATGAGCGTTTCCACTATAAGCTAAATTGGGTTGATTTGAGATTGGCTTGTTCAATTGAAATGTCTAAACTTTTTGGTTTTGTAGGTTGGTTTGGGTTTGGTGGGTTTAGACATTCCTTTGTGTTATGGTCAACTATGAGTTACGTCAAATAAGCAAACAATAAGATGTTTAAAGAACTAAAAAAAAGAGTAGATAAATTTAAAGACACTGTTTATTATGAGCCGATGTCTGAAGGAGAAATAGTTGATTTTGAAAGAAAAATTGGGAAACGATTAAATTCTAGATACCGTAAATTCTTATTAACATTCGGATTAGTACAAGATATATATGTAAATATTAGTACGTCAGAAGAATCGATACTTGATGATGTAGATTATTTAAAAGACAAATTGCCAGACTATTTTCCAATTTTTGTAGACTTAGATGAAGTTGATACTATTTATCTGATGAGCACATCAAATCCAGAAAGTGAAATGATATACAAAGTCGAGGATAACAATGATAAATTAGGGAAAATTAAGCCATATAAAACATTGACAGAGTTACTTTCTAATTCAATTCAAGAAATCGAAAGGGAAGAAGATGATGAAAAATGTCTTAATTCGGATAAAGTTAATTGTTATGAATATTATTTTGTAAGCGAGTATTATAATGACTTTGTTTTGATTTTTAGTGCTGCTGGGTTAGAGCAATTGTCGGATTGGCATCCAAAATACTATCCAGATAATATATTTGGCGATGAGATTGCTGAATTCTCTTTTTGTGGAATGGATTTTCAAATAGAAAGAAATGAAAATGCAACAAAATATAGATTTGAATTTGATGAACCTATTTTGACTAAAAAAGAAGATTCTATTGCAAAACAAATAGATGAATTATTTAATCTTCAGAAGATAAAATATACAAAAGAAGTTGTCAAATTGATACCGACTTGATGGAATAATAGCCCTTAGCACGTGGTATATTTAATTGCCAAGACAGTGGTAACACAGGGCTTAAAGCTCGTATTTAAGTTTGTTATAAAGTTAGGTTCAATTTCGAAGTTTGATAGAAATAATTCAATGGTGGTTTTGCGTTTATAAAGTAAATCCTAAAATTATTGTATTTTTATTCAGTACTATAACCATAGTGTGCCAAGAATAAATCACGGCAATAAATTATATAATCTACGGATTTTGAATTTGAATCTCATTATTTAACTCAAATTTTTAATTTTCATCAACTTTCTCTAGAGGTATAGTGATAGGAAAACCTCTATCTCATTATTCAAAAAAGAAAAAACGACTTAGTCATAAATTAATCATTAAGTTAATTAAAAAAATAATGCAATTGACTACCTTTGCGGAATGCACGAAAAAATTATTATTCTAGATTTTGGCTCACAATATACACAATTAATTGCTCGAAGAGTTAGAGAATTAAATGTGTATTGTGAAGTAGTACCTTTTAATAAGCTACCTAAATTGGATAAGCATGTAAAAGGGATTATTTTGTCGGGAAGTCCATTTTCCGTTTTGGATGAAAATGCGCTACAAATTGATTTGGACAAAATCATTGGGAAAGTTCCTATTTTGGGTATTTGTTATGGTGCACAGTATATTGCACACCATTACGGGGGGGAAGTCGAAAAATCAGATAAAAGAGAATATGGAAGGGCTGAAATAGAAGTTGTTGGCTCTGATGACATTTTTTTAAAAAATATTTCATCTGAATCTCAAGTGTGGATGTCTCATGGAGATACTATTTCCAAAATTCCAAATGGATTTGAGATTATTGCTCATACGAAAAGTATTCCTGTGGCAATTTATCATTCTAAGCCAAACTATTTTGAGCAACCTATATATTGTATTCAGTTTCATCCTGAAGTGACGCATACTTTGGAAGGAAAGCAGTTTTTGAGTAATTTTGTTTTAGAAATTGCTCAATGTACGCCTGACTGGACACCTGCGACTTTTGTCGAAGAGACCATAAATGTTTTGAAAAACCAAATAGGGGATGACCATGTTTTATTAGGTTTGTCAGGAGGCGTTGATTCATCGGTAGCTGCTATTTTATTGCATAAAGCTATTGGGAAAAATCTTTTTTGCTTTTTTATAGATAATGGCTTATTGCGTAAGCATGAATTTCAAGAAGTTTTGGATTCTTATCAAGGAATGGGCTTAAATATCAAGGGAATTGATGCCAAAGATGAATTTTATGAAGCATTGAAAGGGCTAACCGATCCAGAATTGAAACGAAAAGCCATTGGTAGAGTTTTTATTGAAGTTTTTGAAAAAGAAGCTAAAAAATTACCACAAATAAAATGGTTGGCACAAGGCACTATCTATCCAGATGTTATCGAATCTGTCTCTGTACATGGTCCTTCTGTAACGATAAAATCTCATCACAATGTGGGTGGATTACCTGAGAAATTGGCTTTGAAAATCGTAGAGCCTTTGAGAGCTTTATTTAAGGATGAAGTACGTAGGGTAGGAGCATCGATGCAGATGTCTGCCCATTTATTGGAGCGTCATCCTTTTCCTGGACCTGGATTGGGAATTCGTATTTTAGGGGAGGTCACGCAAGAAAAAGTGCAACTATTGCAAGATGCTGATGCTATTTTTATAAATAATCTGAAAAAATTCGGATATTACAACAAAGTTTGGCAAGCTGGTGCTATGTTATTGCCAGTAAGAACCGTAGGAGTGATGGGTGATGAGCGTACCTATGAGCGAACACTTGCACTTAGATCTGTTAATTCAGAAGATGGAATGACCGCCATTTGGAGTGATTTGCCTTATAAATTACTAGCTGCAGTTTCAAATGAAATAATTAATAATGTTAAAGGAATAAATAGAGTTGTTTATGATATCAGTACAAAACCACCTTCAACGATTGAGTGGGAGTAAAATATTTATTTTTATACTTTTGGGTATAATTATTTTTCCATCTTGTGATATTTTCAAGCCTGCTCAGAGTGGGAAAAAAGATGATATAGTTTTAGACCCAATCACGGGTAAAAGAAAAAAGTATAATAAGCGAACGAAACAATATGAGTATATTGATTCAAAAGTTGAAAAGGTCGATACCGTTGTGTGGCGAACCCCAAGAGCGGGGCTGCCACCCGTCAGCGAAACCCCTAATTCATCAACAGTTTCTGACCC
The DNA here is from genome assembly GCA_964579315.1 of uncultured Saprospiraceae bacterium. Taxonomy (GTDB): domain Bacteria; phylum Bacteroidota; class Bacteroidia; order Chitinophagales; family Saprospiraceae; genus CAMZLN01. Next base: position 2,144 of record CAZOHX010000194.1, on the reverse strand, counting down.
TTTGGATGGAAATGGAAGTACTTCTATTGATACGACTTCCCAAAATTTAGATACTTATAATGTTGGGATTTTGCTGCCTTTTTTGACGAGTCGTTCTGCGGGAACAATTTCATCAAAATCTAAATTGGCTATTCAGTTTTATGCTGGTGTTAAAATGGCTCTTGAAGACCTTCAAAATCAAGATGTAAATTTGAACGTAAAGGTCTATGATACCAATGCAAATCCATCTACAATCAATAATATTTTGGCTAAACCCGAAATACAAGATATGAATTTGATATTAGGACCTGTGAAGAAGAATAATGTCAAATTGGTTGCTGAGTTTGGGAAATCTCGTCATATTCCTGTGGTATCTCCACTTAGTCCTTCTCGAAATGGCTCTGAAAATCCTTATCTAATACAAGTAAACCCATCTTTTAAAGCGCATTGTAAGGCTATAATGACTCATATTTTAAAACATTATGATGCGGATCAAGTGGTCTTGTTGGTACAGGATAATGTGAAAGAAAAGCGACGATTGAAGTATTTTCAAGATGCTCGAAAAGAGATTGCCAAGACTAATGACATCACACCTATGAAGGAAATGTTGGTTTCTCCAATTTCATCTGAATGGGCAAATGCAAATTTTGATGGTTATATTAATCCAAATAAAAAGACTGTTTTTGTGATTCCGTCTTGGAGTAATGAGGGATTTATCAATGCAATGGTTAGAATTTTGCGAATAGCTAAAAGTCAAAATGATTTGGTGGTATATGGAATGCCACAATGGATGAAATTCACAAAAATAGATTATGAATATTTTGAAAATTTGAATATTCATGTGAGTTCTGCAAATTTTATTGATTTAGATAATCCCAAAATTGTTGCTTTTAGACAGCGGTATTTTAGAAAATATGATGATATTCCTACAAAATATGCTTTTCAGGGCTATGACGATATGATGTATTTTGGTGAAATGCTTCAAAAATATGGTACACAATTTCAATTTCAATTGGATAGAGAAAATGATGAAACTTTGCATACACAATACCATTTTCAATCCATAGTTAATCCAAAAGCCATTCAAACCGAAACTTTTGATATTGATTATTTTGAGAATAATTTTGTGTATATCTTAGAATTTGAAGATTATCACTTTAAGATAGCTGATTGAAAATATAAGCTCATAATACCCCGATTGAAATGATAGATGCCCTCGTTAATGATCCGATTTTGTTACTATTTGTCGTTGCTGCCATTGGTTACTTGGTTGGAAATATTTCTATAAAAGGTACTCGTCTTGGAGTAGCCGCTGTTCTTTTTGTGGGATTGGCTTTTGGAATGATTGATGATCGTATCGATATTCCAGAGATTCTGTTTGAATTGGGACTTGTATTTTTTGTCTATTCGATAGGACTAAGTTCGGGAAAAGCTTTTTTTAAATCTTTTAAGAAAAATGGCTCTAGGGATATTGTTTTTATTTTGGTGATGCTTTCTATTTCTGCCTTGTTGGCTATTTCTATGTATTTTTTGTTTGGGTTCGATGCTGCCACAATTACGGGTATTTATGCGGGTGGAACTACCAATACTTCCGCATTGGCAGGGGTGATAGATCAAATCAATCAATCGGGTATTCCAAATGCAACTTCACTATTACAAAAAGCAGTTATTTCGTACTCATTTACTTATCCTATGGGCGTACTTGCAGCCATGATTGCTATTGTATTTATGGAGAAAGTACTAAAAATTGATTATTCAAAGGAAGAAAAAGAACTTCGACAATCTTATAATATTGAAGAAAAATTGTCAAGTAGAACGATTTTAATTACCAATCCAAAGGTAGCTGGAAAAACGATAAGAGATATTATAAATCAGCACAATTGGAATGTTGTTTTTGGAAGGATTAGCAAAGATGATGGTCGTATTGCTCTTGCAAATTGGGATACTGTTTTGCAACTGGGTGATAAAGTAATGATTGTTGGGGGTGATTCTACTTTAGTTGAAGCTACCAAAGAAATGGGTGAAATACTTGACATTGTTTTATCCAATGATCGCTCGGAATATGATGTACGAAGAATTTTTGTGTCCAATCCTGCAGTGGTTGGTAAAGAATTATCCTCTTTAAATTTACATCAAAAATTTAATACGGTAATCACTAGAATTCG
>CAZOHX010000193.1:0-5678 GCA_964579315.1 uncultured Saprospiraceae bacterium | reverse complement strand
AAAGGATAATATTCAAAATTACCCATGATGGTGCAAACGTGTCCTGCCGCTAAAAAACCATCAATTTGACTTTCATCATCTTCCATCACGGCTTCAATTGCAGGTGGCACCAACACATGAGATGACAAGATTGAATAATTCGTAATTCCTCTTCTTTTGGCATGAATAACAGACAGTGCATTTGCAGGAGCAGTTGTTTCAAATCCAACCGCAAAGAAAACAACCTCCTTATCAGGATTTTCTTCTGCTATATTTACTGCGTCTAAAGGAGAATACAAAATTCTAATATCTGCCCCAAGTGTTTTTGCTTCTAAAAGGCTTTTTTCTGATCCAGGTACTCGCAACATATCTCCATACGAGCATAAAATCACTCCTTTTTCTAAGGCTAGATAAATGGCTTTATCGATTAAATTAAGTGGCGTAACACAAACAGGACAACCAGGTCCATGAATCATATTGATTTGCTTTGGCAACAAATTGATGATACCATTTTTCACCAAACTATGTGTTTGTCCACCACATACTTCCATTATTGACCAAGGCTTTGTGACTGTTTTTTTTATTTCTTCCAAATAGGCTTTTGCCAATTCAGGATCTCTATATTCTGAAATGTATTTCATAATTTATTGAATTACGCAATGAAAATTAATTTAAAAAACGGTTTTACGATTCTTGATAATCTGACTTATCGGGCAACATAGATTGAATATCCAATTCATCCACTTCTCCCATTTCTTCGAGATATCTGAAAGTTTTTTTTGCTTCTTCTTCATTGACTATACTGATGGCTACCCCTACATGTACAAGGACATAATCGCCAATCTTTGCAGCAGGAATCATTTCCAAACTTGCTTCTTTGGTAATACCACCAAACTCAATTTTTGCCATTCGAACGGCACCACCATACTTCATTTCCACAGATTTTATTTTTCCTGGTATTGCTAAACACATAATGCTTTCTTTTAGAAGTGATTTATTGTCTATTAATGGTTTTGCATATTTATTTAGTTGTTTTTAAACCTTTGCTGCCATTTTTTGCTTCTTTTCAACAACTTTGGATTCCAACCAATCACACCAACGATCAATCCCTTCGCCAGAAGTACTAGAAATTGGAAATGCTTCTATATTGGGATTCACATCTCGAGCATCTTTGATAGAAGCTTCGACAGAAAACGGAAGATAAGGGAGTAAATCACATTTTGAAACCAACATTAAATCGCTTGTAAAAAACATCCGTGGATACTTTTTGGGTTTATCATCTCCTTCGGTCGTTGCTAACAATGTTACTCGATAATCTTCTCCTAAATCAAAGGAAGCAGGACAAACTAAATTTCCGACATTTTCAATAATTAATACATCTACCCCATCGAGATTGATATTGTCCATAGCTTGTACAATCATTTGCCCTTCAAGATGACAAATACCGCCTGTCACTATTTGCAAAGCTTCGATGCCCGAAGCTTTCAATCGATCTGCATCTCTTTCAGTTTCTAAATCTCCAACTAAAATTTTTATTTTCAATTTATCTTTAAGACGAATGCCTGTTTCTTGGAGTAATGTTGTTTTTCCACTCCCTGCGGATGATGTTATGTTGACCAATAGTATGCCTTTATCCGCCATTTTATTTCGTATAGCTTCGGCTACAAAATCATTGGCTTTTAATAAATTCATCGTAGTATTATCACATGTAATGGTACCCCGAGCTGCTTTGGTTGATTTATTTCCCATATTTAATTTTTTTCTAAAATTAGGAAAAAAATATTCAAAAACGAGTGATTAGAAAATTTTTTCTAATTTTATTTTTCATTAAAATGCACTCTTTTTATCAACATCTCTGTCCCCGCTACCAAATTATTATTAGGTTGATTACATTTTGAACAAATAAATACATAATTTTCAATAATAGAATGGACTTGACAGGACTCACAAAATATTTTTACAGGAATACTTTCCACATGCAATTTCACTTCTTTAAATTTATCTTGAGTTTCACAAACCGCATCAAAAGCATTTTGCATCAATAGAGGCTCGACATTTGAAAAAACGCCAATTTCCATATCAATTTGATTTAATCTTGACAATTCTTCTTCTGTAAATTGCTGTTCCAAGGTTTGGACTACGCTATTTATTAAGGAAATTTCATGCATATCTGGTTAGGATTTTTCTTCAAGTGCTTTAAGTTTCTCTAAATTATCCAAGTGATTTTGAGCTTCATCACGTATCGTTTCATCGGTAACTAAACTCAAGACTTCTTTCGCTTTTGATTTCATATCATTGTACCGAGCTTCATTAAATGTATCACCTTCTTTTACATTCCAACTTGCTTCTAAATAATTCAATAAAGTTAGAGCCCTTTCCAATGGATACTTTTTCGTTCTTATTTCCAGGGCCTCGGTATAATAAAAAAGTGCTTTTTCAAAATTATCTGAATTTATAGCTGGCGGAAACTTACAAAGTGCATTGCCATAATGGTTACAAATCGTAGCATATTCATACGGAAATTCTGCTTTTGTATAATAATCCAATGCGTGTTGGAACGAAGTCAATGCGATACTCGCCATCAGTCCCTTTTTCTTAGGCTCGGTTGGCAATTCTGCATAAATAACGGCTAAATTGTGTTGAATTTCCGCAAAAACAGAAGGGACATTTTCTTTCGTAAAAACCTTTAATGCCATTTGATAACTTTCTAATGCCGATTTAAAAAACTGTGGATTCCCATCTTGAGCCCATGTATATAAAAGACTGCCTTTTCGTCTCATGGCTTCCCCTACAAATTCTGGATAATCTTCTGTTTCAAAAATATCCACCGCCTTATTCAAATAACCTAGGGATTCAGAATAACTTTTTCCTACTAATGATACGTGTGAAGCATCCAATAACCTTAATCCTTCTCTTATTTTATTTCCATTTTTTCGTTCATACTCCAAAGTCGTCCACACTAAATTTTTCAATTCTCCTAAGAGAAAATCATCATAAGGAACTATCAATTTACTCATCAAAACATCGGTCAAAACACTTTGAAGTGCATGTTGAGAATCATCTGATAAGGTGTTTGACTCTGCTTTTCTCAATATATCTTCCGCTTGATTCAATTGTCCATTATCTAGGAGAAATATAGCAAAATGTTTTATAGAAAAAGCAGCTAATTCTGGATTTGGAGCAGTTTCAATCGCATTTTCGTACAAAGATTTTATTCCTTCAAAAGACTGTTGTTCATTAAAACTACCATAATGCCGTAAAACAGCTTCATTGTGAAATGCTATATATTTTGAATTTGAATAATAATGCTGCTGATTTTGAACAAATGTAAGGACATCATCTCCCAACTGAAAATCTCCTACCAACAAACCAAATATATAAAAGTGCTTTAATAAAACATCGTCCTGTGCTAGGAAATCCCAAGCCTTTTCATTGTCACCTAATCTAAAAAATATAGAACCCAGAAGATGATTTGAATCAAAATCAGTTGTTGGAATCAAATAGGGTGGAATTGTATCATTCCAAGGAATTGGCCAGTGAATTCCATTTTCATTTACCAAAAGGCAGTAGGTGTCCGCTCTAGTTACTTCATTATTATAAACTTTAACCCCTTTTTTTAAATGGTCTTCAGTATTAATAATTTGATTAATTTTATCGATTAAATCAGTTGTTGCATATATTGAAAGCATTTCTATTTACTTTTAAGTTTCCTCTAATATCACGCCCTATGGTACGCTTTAATATTTGCCCAAACAATTGAGCCTTTCGTTTTGTGGGGTACTTTTCAAAGGTTTTAATAATCAAATTTAATGGAAATTCACGATTGTAGATGACGATTTTGACTTCAAACTGTCCATTGATTTGAAAAATCCATTCTTGTACTAGACTTTCTTTCAGCCATTCATCAAGTGCCAAAATTTTAAAATCTTGAGAATGACCTATTTTCTCTACAATAGGTTTTAGATTTCTTAATTCGGGACATATTTTCATCACAATTCAACTGTTAAAATATTCATATCAACGTCTGCATTATAAGTTAATACTCTATTATTTGCATCTATTTCATTATCCAACAAAATACCATGCAATGGAATAGCATTTTCAACATTATTAGCCACTTCTTTCATCATGTACTGTTTTGCTTTGTGAATGGTTCTAAACAGTTCATTAAAATAAGGAGCAACCATCAATGCTCTTTTATTGGGATAATAAATCATATAAATGGTTTTGTCATCTTTAAATAAAGCCCGAACAATATCTTGATGCAACACCAAATGACTTGAACGCAAAATTACGGGATGTTCTTTTGTGGTAGGAAATCCTACTGGCTTTTTACGATATTCTGGTGGCGGTAAAAACATTTAATTAAAATTTAGTTCTGATAAAATTTTCTCAGTCATCGCATCGCCTCCTTTTATGGCAGCTTCCGTCATTGCTGTATCGAAACGTGTACTATCAATAGCTACTAAAAAGACATCAATTTGCTTGGGATAATCATTCCCGAGTATCTTTTTGGCATAAGATAGTGCTTGATCCCATTTCAAACTATGTAAATATAAATGTGGATCACTTTCAATTGAATTGGTTATTTCTTCTTCGGGAACTTTATATAGTGTACCCACAGGTTCTCCTGTATTTAAAACAGCATCGACCAAAATAATTCGGTCTTGCCCTTTCAACTTGAATAGAATTTCGAAAGCAGAGGTTCCCATATCGAATATTTGAATCCCTTCCCGTTTCCCAATTTTTTTTTGTAATTGTTCAATGATATAGATTCCCACCCCATCATCTTCTCTTACAGGATTTCCAAATCCCATGATTGTAAGTTTCTCCATGTATATTTAAAATATGTTTTTGCTACAAGGTAACTAATTATGCTATAAAATTAATTTTATTTTTTATAAATAAATCTAACTCAACTTCTAAACTCCATTTTATTCAAACTTGCTCTCATGTTTAACAAAGGGAGAAGTTGAGACAGAATTGCCTTTGCAATTCTTTGATGAAAGTTGAGTTGCTAGGCTGACGTGTACCTTATTCCTAAAGTAAAATCTATTTATAAATAAATCTAACTCAACTAGATTGTCGCTAAGACAATCCACTCAACTGCTAAAACTAAAAAATGAAAAAACGCCCACATTACAATGTATGTGGGCATTATATCATTACCAATATGTAAAGTCTAAAGCATATATTTATGAGATTTTCATCCCATTATTTATAAACTTATAATTTAAAATTCGCTAATTCTTTTCCAGATTTTTTATCATGTGCATGCACAGTACAAACCAAACAGGAGTCAAATGATCTTGCAACCATTCCAACTTCTACTGGATCATGCGGATCTTCTATTTCTGTTCCTTCGAGGGCAGATTCTATTGGACCTGGATTATTATCGCCATCATTTGGTCCTACATTCCAAGTAGTAGGTGCAACAATTTGATAGTTCTCAATCACACCATTTTTGATTTCAATCCAGTGAGCCAATGCACCACGAGAAGCTTCTGTTGCTCCCCATCCTTTTCCATCACGCTCTTCTGGCTTGATGTAAAACTCATCATTTAATACAATCTGATCCAACCATTCATTGATCATATTATACAATCGTGGTCCTTCATGTACTCTAGATAATACTCTTGTAAAGACGCTAGGTCCCATTTTTTCAATAATATCACCAAATAAAGGATCTTGAATTTGAT
>CAZOHX010000192.1:0-5682 GCA_964579315.1 uncultured Saprospiraceae bacterium | reverse complement strand
TAATTGGAAGAATAACATAATTTCCTTTTTTGCTTTTAAGGACTACACCTTTAGCATAGGAAGGATTCATGGTTCGAATCATAGATTCAGGAATACCCGTTTTATTAGACAAATCTTTAAAAGTGGTATATTTATAAATCAAAATTGACTCTGTCATGGTATAATTGTAGTCTTTATAGTTTGGATGAATATCATATAAATGATAATAATTCATCATATACTGAGCCGCAAGAAACCTTACAAGATAATCTTGTGTCTCTTTTGGAAGATATTTCTTAATTTTCCAAAAATTTCTACTTTTCCCTTTACGAATAGCTTTTCTTACACGTCCACCACCACAATTATACGCTGCAATAGCCAACTCCCAATCGCCAAAATCGTCATATAAATGAGCTAAGTGTTGGAAAGCAGCATCCGTAGATTTATGTGGATCACAACGCTCATCAACATAATCATCAATAATCAACCCATATTTCCGAGCAGTTCTTGGCATCAATTGCCACAAACCACGAGCACCTACATGAGAAGAAATAGTAGGATTCAATCCTGATTCTATTACAGCCAAATATTTTAGTTGCTCAGGCAAACCATATTTTTCCAAGTAATAATCAAATATTGGGAAATAGATCATTGAATTACCAATAATATTTCTAGATACATTTCGACCTGAATGAGTATAACTGTTAACGAATTTTTTAACACGCTTTGCATTTGAAAATTCCACTAACTGTGGTAATGATTCAAATCGTCTTTTAATCTCCCTAGATGAAGATTTTCTAACGTGATAAGCCTTTCTTTCCTTTCTAGTTAATGGCTTTCCTTTGCCATTGTTTCCAAAACTCATGCTACTTAAAAAAAGTAACAGGCACAACAAAGTAAAGGGTAAGTTTGATTTAGTGTTCATAGCATATTTATAACTTCACAAATGGTAAAGTAGATTCGTGGATTATGACGCAAAGGTATATCCATTTTTTTTAGGATGCAATGTCACTAAGATATTTTTTTTGTCATTTAGAAAAAATTAACAATTATGTGACATGGTTACTAAAGGAGAAAAGCAAATTTTCTTCGTTTATATTAGAAAAAACTTGTATTCCAAAGGGTAGATTATTTTTTTCAGATTTTCCAATAGGTAGGTTTATAGCAGGAATCCCTGTTAAATTAGGAAGCACAGTAAATATATCACTCATATACATCGCGATAGGATCATTTTCCATGCTTCCTATTTCCCATGCTGTAGTCGCAGTTGTAGGCAAAACAATTAGATCAAAATCATCAAATATGTGATTCATTCTTTTTTTAATTAAGTGTCTCACTTTTTGTGCTTTTGTATAATATGCATCATAATAATCTGCACTTAACACAAAAGTACCCAAAATGATTCTCTTTTTTACTTCTTCACTAAATCCTTCAGTTCTAGATTTTCGGTATAATTCATCTAATGATTTAGCATCAGAATCTCGAAAACCAAATCTCACTCCATCAAATCGACTTAAATTTGAAGAAGCTTCTGCAGTAGTCAATACATAATAGGTAGGAATCACATATTCTAGTAATGGAAAATCAAAGGATGCTATTTCATGACCTTCATTTTTTAGTTTTTGAATAAATTGATATGATTTTTCACGTATTTCACTGGAAACACTTGGATGTTCAAACGCAGATTTTAAATATCCAATTCTCAATGGTAATGTTTTTAATATAAAATCAGAATATTTTCCGACTTTCTCTGTACTTGTTGAACTATCAAATTCATCAGCTCCGGCCATCAATTCAACCAATAACGCAGCATCATATACTGTATGTGTCAATGTACCGATTTGATCAAAAGACGAAGCATAAGCAATGAGTCCATGCCTAGATATACGTCCATAACTAGGTTTCATACCCACCAATCCACAAAATGCAGCTGGTTGCCGAACAGATCCGCCCGTATCAGAACCCAGTGCAGCCAAACAAGTATCTGCTTGCACCGATACTGCTGCTCCACCTGAAGAACCGCCAGGAATACGATTTGGATCAACAAAATTTCGAGTAGGACCATAAATAGAATTCTCATTGGTAGAACCCATCGCAAATTGATCACAATTTGTACGACCAATCACAATTACATCTTCAGCCAACAATCTTTCTAATGCAGTAGCCGTATAAAGTGATGTGAAATTTTCTAAAATCTTAGATGCCGCAGTTACTTGATGATCTTTATAAACAATAACATCTTTAATAGAAATCACCATTCCAAATAATCGACCAATTTTTTCAGGAGATTGTCTTAATTTTTCGTCTAATTGCTTTGCTTTTTCTATCGCTTCATCTTCAAACAGCTCCACATATATATTTAAATTTTCATATTGTTTGGCTTGTTGTAAATAATGAGCCACTAGCTGAGAACAGCTAATCTTACTAGACAATATATCTTGTCTAAGAGTTTTGTAGGAAGAATATAGGGGCATTGATGTATTATTGTTTAAAAAACTAAGTAACTAACTCAATTTATTAACTCAATTTTTCAATAAGTGTTTCTAAATTCTGCATTTCTTGCCCTTTTTGAATCATATCTTTCAAAATAAAAGCACCATTTTCTACATTAATCACAAAAGGGACATTACGACTTATTGCGTATTTTATCATTTTTTTATACTTTGCTGGTGCTGGATATAAATCACAATTAATATTTGCAGCTCGTAAATCATTGAGCAATTTAAAAGCTAAAATATGATCTTTTTTACTTTCAGAAATCAGTAAAACTTTTAATTGTCCTTCCAAATTTTTCGGAAAATTGTCCAATTCAGTCATGACATCAAAAATTCTTGCTGCTCCAAAAGAAATGCCTACACCTGACACGCCTTTCAATCCAAAAATTTCTGTCAAGTTATCATAACGTCCTCCGCCACCAATACTTCCCATTTTCACATCATTGGAAACGACTTCTAAAATACAGCCCGTATAATAGTTTAATCCCCTAGCCAACGTAATATCAAATTCTACTTGATTTGTTGTTGATTTTAAATCCAAATATTCATGCACGGCTCTTAATTCTTCAATACCTTTCAATCCGATTTCTGAATCTTTTAATACAATTTCTAATTCATCTAATGACTTAATTTGAAGATTTTTCAAGATCAAATGAACAGCATTTTTTGGAATATCATTGCGAAGCAATTCTTCTTGGATTTTATCCAAACCGATTTTGTCCAATTTATCAATTGCTGTGGTCATAGCGACCATTTTATCTGAAATACCAGCAATTTCTGCCATTCCTTCCAAAATTTTTCGGTTGTTCAATTTTATGGTAACCATCAAACCTAAATTTGAAAATACTTCATCATAAATTTGAATCAATTCTGCTTCAGACATCATAGATGTTGCACCTACAATATCAACATCACATTGATAAAACTCTTGATAACGTCCTTTTTGAGGTCGGTCTGCCCTCCAAACGGGTTGAATTTGGTATCTTTTGAAAGGAAATGCAATTTCATTCTGATGCATGACCACGTATCTTGCAAAAGGTACGGTCAAATCATAACGCATACCTTTTTTGGAAATGGAACTTGTCAGTTTATTGGAATTTAAGCTTTCCAATGCTTCTTTATTCGCTTTTTTTAAATAATCACCGCTATTCAATACTTTAAATAGCAAACGATCTCCTTCTTCCCCGTATTTTCCAGTCAACGTTGCTAAATTCTCCATAGTTGGAGTTTCAATAGGCATAAAACCATATTTGATAAATACCTTTTTGATGGTGTCAAAAATATAGTTTCGTTTCAAAACCTGAATCGGTGTAAAATCACGTGTGCCTTTAGGAATAGAAGGTTTCATTTTAAAAAATTAATGCGTTATTGTATAAATAAGTATCTAAAGAGCGGACTTAAATTGCTTCAAAAATCTTTTGTCATTTTCAAAAAATAAACGAATATCATTTACTTTATATTTCAACATAGCCTGTCGCTCAACCCCCATACCAAAAGCAAATCCTGTATATTTCTCCGAATCTATGCCGCAATTTTCTAATACTTTTGGATCCACCATTCCACAACCCAATATTTCTACCCATCCTGTATATTTACAGACATTACATCCTTCTGTATTACAAATAAAGCATGAAACATCCATTTCTGCACTCGGTTCAGTAAAAGGAAAGTACGATGGTCTCAATCTGATTTTTGTACCTTCTCCAAACATTTCTTCAGCAAAATATAAAAGCGTTTGCTTCATATCTGCAAAAGAAACGCTCTCCGCAATGTATAACCCTTCTACTTGATGAAATTGACAATGAGCTCTAGCCGAAATAGTCTCATTTCGATATACTCTCCCTGGAGCGATGATACGAATAGGCGGTTTTTGAGACATCATCACCCGTGCCTGTACGGATGACGTGTGTGTTCTCAACAACATATCGGTACTGTCTTTCAAATAATAAGTATCTTGCATATCTCTTGCAGGATGATCTTCAGGAGTATTCATTGCTGTAAAATTAAACCAATCTTCTTCTATTTCACGCTCTTCAGCTACCGCAAATCCAATTCTTTCAAAAATTTCAATAATTCGATTCATGGTAATTGTGATAGGGTGACGGCTACCTAGTTCAATAGGATCAGCTGGTGCGGAAAAATCAATATTGCTATTTTCTCCTGCTTCAACTTCCGCTTCAATTTTACTTTTAAATTCTGCGAATTTTTGCTCTGCAACTACTTTTACGCTGTTGACTAATTGCCCAAACTCACGTTTCTTTTCATTGGCAACATTTACTATCTCTCCAAATAATGGCTTTAATATATTTTTTGAGCCTAAATATTTAATTCGAAACTGCTCTACTTCTTCCTTTGATTTAGGAATAGCATTTTCGATTTCTTCTTTAATATTCTTTACTTTTTCAAAAATATCTGATGACATAACGAATTATTTTTTTTAATTGAACGGCAAAGTTAAGGTTTTACAACGTAAATTGTAATAGATTAGTTCTAATGTTTAAAATCTTGCTAAAAATAGCTACAAGCTTAATCGAAAAAAAAGACGAACTATCTCTTTTCTTATAAAAATCTTATAAATTCGCATTTATGAAAAATCGAAGACACCAAATCAAGATAGTATTAATAGTCGTATTTTTGAATATTGCATTAGATCAATGGACAAAATACTTAGCACAAAACTATTTAAAAGGTAAATATACTTATTCCTATTTCTATGATACTTTCAAATGGATTTATGCTGAGAATGCTGGTGCTTTTTTGAGTTGGGGTACTGGATTTCCTAGTTGGCTTCATTTTTTACTGTTAAAGATTGTTCCCATTGTAATGCTCGTTGGAATGTTTATTTATATTTTAACATCTGATAAGCTCACCAAATTTCAACTCATTGGATTAAGCTTTATTGTTGGTGGAGGTATGGGCAATCTTTTCGATCGCATCATGTATGGAAAAGTGGTTGATTTCATGAATATGGGCATTGGTAATCTACGAACAGGTATTTTCAACTATGCAGATATGGCTATTTTAATTGGAATTGGATTGTTACTCTTATCTAAGAAAAAGCCAGAAGTTAGCCTAGAACAAAAGGACTAGAATATTGTAACACCTTGTATCGCTCGTCTTTATTTTTTAACAATTCCAATAAGTAGTACTCTATTAGAAATTAAGCTATAATTTTAGAGTAGCCAATAGCAATACCTTATTATTTAAT
>CAZOHX010000191.1:0-5687 GCA_964579315.1 uncultured Saprospiraceae bacterium | reverse complement strand
TACGCAACATGAAAGAAATTTTTATTTATTTATCAATAATCTTTTTTTATCCTAAAAATTAACATACCTTTGTGCCGCTATATCTGATTTCCGTAATCATTCACATGGTAAAAACTTAAAATAAAATGGCAGAGTACTTAAAAAAAGAACAAAAAGAAGAAATTTTCGCTGAATTTGCAGGCGATAAAAAGAACACAGGGTCAGTAGAAGGACAGATTGCCCTTTTTACAAGACGAATCAAGGGTTTGTCCGATCATTTACAAACTAATAATAAAGATCATTCAAGCAGAAGAGCTTTATTGTCATTAGTAGGAAAAAGAAAAAGATACTTGAATTATCTTGCAAAGAAAGATATTCAAAAATATAGAGCCTTAATTGTAAAATTAGGATTAAGAAAATAAAGAAAATGGGGGTTGGAAATTATTTTCCTACTCCCTTTTTTTTGCCTTCGTTTTTTCAGAAGATTTCAATCTGAAATAATTTAAAGTAATTCATATCTTTTTGAATTGTGCCTCGTACAATTATTACGAATAATCATCTAACTATAAAATATATATTAAAATATGGGACAAAAGAACCCAATCACTACTTCATTTAATTTACCAGACGGTAGAGAAGTAGTTATCGAAACAGGAAAATTAGCTACGCAAGCACACGGATCTGTAGTTGTGCGATTAGGAGATACTATGATGTTTGCATCAGTGGTTTCTGCTCACGAACCAAGAGAAGGACAATCGTTTTTCCCATTATCAGTAGATTATCAAGAAAAATTTGCCTCGATAGGAAAAATTCCTGGTAACTTTTTTAGAAGAGAAGCAAGATTATCAGATTATGAAATATTAATCTCAAGATTAGTGGATAGAGCGGCTAGACCTTTATTTCCTGAAGGTTATATGAATGATACTCAGATTATTATTAATTTAATATCTGCTGATAAAGAAACATTGCCAGATAGTTTGGCAGCTTTAGCGGCATCTGCGGCTTTGGTTGTTTCTGATATCCCTTGGGATGGTCCTATTTCGGAAGTGAGAGTTGCTCGTATCAAAGGTGAATATGTTGTGAATCCTACCCGTAGTGCTATGGAGCATGCAGATATGGATATTATCGTTGCTGCTACAATTGACAATGTAATGATGGTGGAAGGTGAAGCTCAAGAATGCGATGAAGCTGATTTAGTGGCTGCTATCAAGGTTGGGCATGAAGCGATTAAGGTGCAATGTGAAGCTCAATTGGCTTTGGCTAAATTGGTAGGAGATAAAGCGTTGATAAAGCGTGAAAATATTCCTGCGGAAGAGAATGAAGATGTAAAAAAAGAAGTTTATACTCTTGCAAAAGACAGTGTATATGCTGTATGTAAGGCATTTAGTGATAAATTGACAAGAAAGAATGGCTTTAAAGGAGCTAAAGGGGCTTTGAAAGAAACACTTTTTGAATAACATTGGGAAGAGTGGATGGAAGATAATGGATCTTTTGTTTCTAGATATTTTGATAAGTTGACCAAAGAGCAAATTCGTGAAATGGTACTTGCTGAAAATGTTCGTTTAGATGGACGAAAGTTGGATGAAGTAAGACCTATATGGACGGAAATTAATTATTTACCTTCTGCTCACGGATCTGCAGTATTTAATAGAGGAGAAACACAATCATTGGTTTCATTGACTTTGGGTACGAAAATGGATCAGTTGATGGTCGATACTGCTTTAGATTTCAATTATGAAAAATTTATTTTGCATTATAATTTTCCAGCTTACTCTGTAGGAGAAACTAGGCCAATGCGAGGTCCAGGTCGTAGAGAAGTCGGACATGCAAATTTGGCAGCGAGAGCATTAAAGGCAGTGATGCCAACAATGCCATATACTATTAGAATTGTGTCTGATATTATGGAGTCCAATGGATCTTCTTCTATGGCAACCGTTTGTGGTGGTTCATTGGCAATGATGGATGCAGGATTACCCGTAACTAAAGCAGTTTCAGGTATAGCAATGGGAATGATTGCGGATGGTAATAGACAAGCGATTTTGACAGATATTTTAGGAGATGAAGACCATATTGGAGATATGGATTTCAAGGTGACAGGTACCAGAGATGGAATTACCGCTTGTCAAATGGATATAAAAATTGATGGTTTACCTTATGAAACTTTGGAAAAAGCATTGATGCAGGCGAAAGAAGGTCGAATTCATATTTTGAATGAAATGGCTAAAACGATTGAAAAGACCAATGAAGAATTGAAGCCACACGCTCCAAGAATGGTTACTTTAGAAATCGATAAAAACTTTATTGGTGCAGTAATCGGACCTGGTGGAAAAATTATTCAAGAAATTCAAGAAACTTCAGGGGCTGTCATTACCATTGAAGAGGTTGACAATAAAGGAATTGTAAATATTTCTAGTTCTGACAAGGCTTCAATTGATAAAGCAGTTGCTCGTGTGAAAGCGATAACCTTTACACCAGAAGTAGGAGATGTTTATGAAGCAAAAGTGGCTTCAATTATGCCTTACGGAGTATTTGTTGATTTCCAAGGAAAAAGTGGTTTGTTGCATGTATCTGAAATTTCTCACTCTAGAGTAGAAAATGTAGCAGATGTATTTAAAGAAGGTGACTTAGTTAAAATTAAGCTAATCGGAATTGATCCAAAGAGTGGAAAATTTAGATTGTCAAGAAAAGCCTTGATTGAAAAGAATTAAGGTTTTGGACACATCATATATAATTAATTTAGAAGTAAAAAATCTTATATTTATAAAGAATTGGTTTTAAGATTTGTAAACTTTCAAAATATAAAAATGCCTGAAATGTGAAATTTCAGGCATTTTTTTTGCTTGAATGAAACTATTATCAAGTTATTTTTGTATTAATTTCGTGACCTTTACATTTTTTTGATGAAAAAGTCAAGTATTTAGACAAATTGTAACCTTAACCTATCTATCATCGTTCTTAATGATATAGATGATCCAAAACTTTTAAGCTCGTGAGACAATTAAAAATTACAAACAAAATTACTACTAGGGAGAGTGTAGCCCTAGACAAATATCTGAATGACATTGGTAAAATCCCAATGTTGACTGGTGATGATGAAGCAAATCTTGCACGTAGAATTCGTGAAGGTGATCAAGAAGCACTTGACATCTTGACTAAATCAAATCTAAGATTTGTCGTTTCTGTTGCAAAACAATATCAAAATCAAGGTCTTTCTTTAAGTGATTTAATCAATGAAGGAAATATGGGATTGATCAAAGCCGCTAAGCGTTTTGATGAGACCAAGGGTTTTAAATTTATCTCTTATGCCGTGTGGTGGATTAGACAATCCATATTGCAATCTATTGTTGAACACTCTAGAATGGTACGTTTACCACTAAATAAGGTCGGTTCATATAATAAAGTAAATGAAGTATTGATGTCTTTTGTACAAAAATTTGAAAGACAACCTTCTAATGCGGAGTTAGCTGAGATTTTAGGTATGACAGAAAAGGAAATTGCCAATATTTTGAAAAATAGAGGACGTCATATTTCTGTGGATGCTCCAATTGGTGGTGATGATGGTGATTCTACCATGTTGGATGTGATTTCTACATCACAAGAGGATAGTCCTGAAATTCGATTATTAAATCAGTCATTGATAGATGAAGTAAATGTTGGATTAGCGACTTTATCTCCTCGAGAAGTAGAAGTTATTTCAACTTATTATGGATTGAATGGTCATAAGTCATTGACATTAGAAGAAATAGGAGATTTGTATGGTTTGACACGAGAGAGAGTTCGTCAAATTAAGGAGAGAGCTATCCGCAGATTGCGTAAATCAAAGAATAATAACGCTATGAAATCTTATTTAGGGAAATAAGCGTAATTTTCAAAAACTATATAAAAAAATGCTAGGAAATATTCCTAGCATTTTTTTTGTCTCAAATCTTGGTTATGAAATTAAAAATCTAGCTTTTATCTATTAATATCATTATTTTTTTTAAATTTGTGCGATTTTTTAATTTAAGAATAACTAATATGCGTAAAATGATAATGCTGCTTTCTATAGTAGCAATGTTTGGTTGTGGATCTTCAAGTAATGAATCTTCAGACACAGGATCAAATACAATTTCAGAAACTAAATCAGAATCTTCTGCAACTGGAGCTCAATATATTAAAGATATTTTTGGGATTACAGCTGATAAATCTACTCCAAAGGGTTTATTTTATCATGTAGTAGAATCTAAAAATGGCAAAAAAGTAAATGTTGGCGAATATGCTGAATTTAATTTTTCTCAATTCAAAAGAGATTCTTTTTTAGGGGGTAGTCAAACAATGGGAAGACCTTTGACTTTTAAGTTACCTCCACCAGATCAAGAAGGTAAATTGAATCTCATTATTGAAGCAATGAAAGTAATGAGTGAAGGTGATAGTATCAATTTGTTTTTTCCTGTCGATTCTTTTGATAGAAAAAGATTACCTCCTTTTTATGCAGGTGAGAAATATATGAGAATAGATTTCAAATTGGATAAAATTTTAACTCAAGAAGCTTATGATAAAATTCAAGAAGTTGAAAAACAAAAGCAAATGGAAAAATTGAAGAAATTCCAAGCTTTAGAAGGGGAAAAGAAAACTTTTGTTCAGGGAATTGCTAAAGATTACAAGGCTGGTAAATTGAAAAGTAAAATTAAAACAACCGCTTCAGGCTTAAAATACATCATGCACAAGGAAGGAACTGGAGATACTCCAGGTTTTGGAGCAAACGTATCTGTTAATTATTTTGGAGTTCTTACGGATGGAACTGCATTTGATAACTCCTATGGAAGAGGTGAACCAATCAAATTTCCTTTAGGGCAAGGACGAGTAATAAAAGGTTGGGATGAAGCAATTACCTTATTGAAAAAAGGTGGAACGGCAACTTTCTTTATTCCCTCAGAGTTGGCTTATGGTGCTGCGGGTAGTCCTCCTAAAATTCCAGCAAATTCTGAATTAATATTTTATATTAGTTTGGAAGATTACTCTGGAGGAGCTAAGGCAACTCAAAAATAAACAGTATCTAGTATCTAGGCAACAGTATCTAGTATCTAGGTTTATTATATTCCCAAGTAAGGGGATTTTATATCCTATGACTTTATTTGTTAAAAACTACCATCTATTTTTGAATAAAATGATGGTAGTTTTTAAATTTGGCTGTGTTCCTTAGTACATTGTGAAAGTATTTTGCATCTTACTAAATGCTGACTTGATAAGCCTAAAACTGATTACCGATTATTTTATTTACAATTTAAACTAGAGAAAATGACAAACGATCAATTCAAATCAATTACTGCTAGATTGTCTCATCTGAGACAGTATCTTTGACGTAGATAATCGACTAAGACAAATAGAAGAGAAAGAAGAAATTGCATCTGATCCCGATTTTTGGAGCGATTCCAAAAGAGCAGAAGTTATTCTCAAAGAAATTAAAATTCATAAAAATTGGATAAAATCTTACCAAAAACTTGCTGCACAGGTGGATGATTTAGAAGTTATGCTTGATTTTTATAAGGAAGGTGATGTTTCAGAAGAAGAATTGGATACAGAATATGAAAAAGTATTGAATGCGGTAGATGACTTGGAGTTTAAATCAACTTTGGATGCTCCAGAAGATGAACTTTCTTGTATTTTGGAAATCAATGCGGGGGCGGGTGGAACAGAAAGCTGTGATTGGGCCAATATGTTGCTCAGGA
>CAZOHX010000190.1:0-5695 GCA_964579315.1 uncultured Saprospiraceae bacterium | reverse complement strand
CTTTCAGTAATTCTGGAGCATCTCAATTTAGAACTTTCAGTTATGGAAAGCAAAATAATCTATATGCAATTCGATTAGGTGTTGGACAAAAAAGATATTATACCGAGAAAGCCAGTCATAATGGATTAGCTATTGGAATTAATTATGAATTGGGATTTACCTTGGGCGTTGTCAAACCTTATTATTTACGCATGAAAAATCCCGAAGGTGATTTAGTAGTTGAAAAATATTCTGAACAAAATGCAGAAACTTTCCTTGATATAGATAAAATCAATGGCTCCGCAAATTTTTTAACAGGATTTTCTGAATCTAGTTTTGTACCTGGTGGTCACTTCAAAGTAGGATTACATTTTGATTGGGGAGCTTTTGATGAGTTCCTCAAAGCCATGGAAGTAGGTATCATGGGTGATGTCTTCACCAAATCTATTCCATTAATGATAGACAAAGCATCTATTCAAGTAACTCAAAGCAAAACTGTTGAACTTTTACCAGCAAATGTTGCTAATCGTCCCTTTTTCCTTAATGTTTATGTATCTTTGCAACTTGGAAAAAGAAAGTAAGCTTTTATATCCAATGCTTCCTTGAGCATTTGAATTCAGTAAGATACTTTCCTATTGAAAAATATTAATATCATTTTCAAATGCAGGAATTACCTATTGCTAATAAAAGACCTAGAAAACCAAGTTGGCTAAAAGTCAAACTTCCCATTGGTGAAAACTATAAAAAAGTCAGAAATTTAGTAGATGAATATCAATTGCATACCATCTGCCAAAGTGGAAATTGTCCTAATATGGGTGAATGTTGGGGGGCTGGTACTGCTACTTTCATGATTTTAGGGAATGTATGTACTCGTTCTTGTTCCTTTTGTGCCGTAAAAACAGGTCGCCCTTCGGAATTAGACTTGGAAGAACCTAAAAGAGTAGCTGAAGCCATTCATCTCATGGGCGTAAAACATGCCGTATTAACATCTGTAAATAGAGATGAGTTGAAGGATAAAGGAGCTGAAATCTGGTATCAAACGGTTGTTCAAACCAAATTGATGACCCCTTCTGTTACCATTGAGACCCTTATTCCTGATGTCAAATCGAAATGGGAAGCATTAGAAAGAATGATTTCGGCTGGACAAGAAGTCGTTTCTCATAATATGGAAACGGTCAAAGAACTATATAGAAAAGTCAGACCACAAGCAAAATATCAAAGAAGTTTGGAGCAAATCAAACGCACCAAAGCGTTTGGAAAAAGGACTAAATCAGGAATTATGCTTGGTCTTGGAGAATCCGATGATGCGGTTTACAAAATTATGGATGATTTATTAGAACATGGTTGTGATGTACTCACTTTTGGTCAATATTTACAACCCACTAAAATGCATCTTGAAGTTGCGGAGTTTGTTCATCCTGATAAATTTGCACATTTTAAAGAAGTTGGAGAATCTAAAGGATTTGACATTGTAGAAAGTAGTCCTTTGGTGAGATCATCTTATCATGCTGAGCGACATTTATAATTAATCCACCTACTTATAATAAAATGGATACAACTTTTCACTCTAAAATCGGTTCTTTATAAAAAACAAAATCATATTGCATGAAATTTTCTCGTTTTCTTATTTTATCTATAATCCTTTTATTTTATACTGTTCATGGAAATGCACAAGATAATTTAATCCAGCTTTCTGGAGTGGTTATGGATGGTACAAATCAAGATTTAATTCCTGTATCATTTGCATCTGTATTTATTGCTGCTGACCACCGAGGAACGGGTGCTGACTATCATGGATTTTTCTCCCTTGTAGCACATAAAGGAGACACGGTCACCTTTTCTGCTATTGGATACAAAAGTGTAGATTTTATTGTACCTGACACCTTAACTGATAATCGTTATTCTATAGTACAATTAATGACAACGGACACTATTAATCTTCCCGAAACCGTAGTCTTTCCGTGGCCCAGTAAGGAGAATTTCAAATTGGAATTTCTTGCCATGGATGTCACATCAGAATTACAAGAAAAAGCAATTGAAAACCTTGCTGAAAAAGCACTCAAAAAAATGAGAAACGAAGTAATCCGAGATGGCAATGAAAATGCGGATTATTATCTACGCCAGCAAGCACAAAGCTATTATAGTTTTGGACAAACTCCTCCCATGAATATCTTTAATGCCTTTGCATGGAAAAAGTTTTTTGATGCTTGGAAACGTGGTGATTTCAAGAAAAAACGAAAAAAATAATTTTTTATCCAGTATTTCATCCTAAAACCCATCTCGATTTCTACCAAGCAATATTCATTCCCAATCCTAAATTAAGTCCATGTGAATTTATTGGATTAAATACAGTTAATATATTATCTGTCAAAGTATAAATCTGAACAGGTCCCAACTTTAAAGCGAAATTAAACCCCAAATTATCAAAACTTCCATCTCGAATACCATAAGTCATTCCAAGACTTGCTCTTTTCCAATTAAATCTTCCACTCAACTGAATAGCATGTGAATTACTTTTTCCATAATTATATAAATGGTATAAAGCACCCACTTGGAATTTATCTGAAATATTATAAAATCCACTCAAATAAACTTTTGTGGGCAATGCTTGAGTATATGGTCCACCTGTCGTAGTTGACACCTTAAATAAGTCAATAATAGAATCTTGATTTACCTTTAAAGAGAAATCTCCTCCTTGAAATAACGAATCTACTTCTACCCCTTCAAAGGTAAAGCTACCATTACTTACATAGGTGCTTGTATTATCTTTGAATTTGATACTCCCAATATCCGTAACACTTAATGCTACGGAAAATTGATCTGAAATATCATAACTTGCCCCTAAATCTAAGGCAAACCCATTATTTTTTCCACTACCAAAATTTTCTATATTAAAATCTTGATCTAATCTCGCATTTGCATGAACAATGTAATCCGTTTTAGCAGTCATTTGGTAAATATCATCACTTGTTGTAATCGTTGCCGTACTCTTTTCTGTATCAATACTTGCAAATCCTCTTAAAGCATTCAATTTAAGACCCAAAGATAATTTCCCTAGTTTATAGGCTGCTCCTAATCCAATTTTTGAATAGGCTAATAAATTTACACTTGGTCCTACTTCCACTGCTTTTCCAATAAAAGGAGCATTCCCTTTTGAAATTAATTCCAACAAACCTTTACGGAAAACCATTTGTGTTTCTACATGTCCACTTATGCCAAAACTAATCAATAGTTTCTTGACCCTAATCCCCAAACTAAAAACGTTTACAGCAGTATTGGCTTTAAAGAAAGTCTTATCTGGAAAAGCATCTGAAACACTTGATAAATTCACAACAGGTACACTTCCACTAAAATCAATCGCCTTTGACAGCGAAATTCTACTTAAATTATAATAACCATCTAAGCTAGGCAATACAATAAAAACATTGTCCGAATCAGGGACAAAAGAAGGATTTGTGGCATTTGACTGCCAAATATCTCGCATAAAATGGGTCGATAATGTATTTTGGCTCCATCCACCAATAGCTAAAAATAGAAATGATATTATGATTATATGACGTTGCATCGATTTAGTTTTAATGATTTGATATTATTATTTGCTGATTTTAAATTTCACACCAGTTCTAATATTAATGTCATGTGATGAGAAAATTTTAACGTGTACGGTTCCACTTTGATAAGTAGAAAAAGCGGTTTCAATGACAACTTTTTTTGCAGTAGCTATCTTTGTATATGTTTCACTTGAGAGATCAATAAAAATAACAGATTCTTTTCCTATAGGATCTCCATTTTGATCTTTTAATACTACACCATCACTATCAACATCTGCCGCAGAAATAATATTCGTAGTACCATCAAACAAAGTAGTCAAAACATTATTTAAAGAATCGACAAAGTACATCTGCAATTCTAAATCTAATGGTAGTTCATTGTCTGTAATCAACTTCAATTCTGCCCCACCAAACTCTGCTGGAACTTCTGGAAAATTTGGCACAATCGTATCTGTCAAAGTAAATCCACTTGCAGTACCATACATTGGCAACTCCAACTCCACATTAATATTCACTTTACTAGAATCCGTAAAAAAACCACGTATAGACTCATCACTATCAGGATTGGGATCTCCGTCAATATCGTAATTGACTTGTACAGGACCCTGATTTAATATATCCTTCAAATTTGAATTGGTATTATCAAAATTAAAAACAGTACGCTTAGATTGCCCTACTTCAGCTGCATTTGGATAGGCAACCGCAATCCCATTTTCAATATAATCACTTTGCAAAAGGATTTTATTTCCAGAATTGGTAAGAACAGAAACTTCATTAAAAACCGCATTCATAGGTACACCCATTGAATTGTCAACGGTCATTGTCAATTTTGGATCTTCAAACTTCACAGTACCGTTCAATTTATTTTCTAATAATCCTATACGAATGGAATCTATTGCTATATCAAAATCTTTAGTAAAAAATCCTTCTACGTATGAGAAATTCAAATTCTTGATAGTGACCAAAGGAAGAATTGGGGCAAACGTCCCATCTGCTTTTTTGGATTGATAACCCATTTGTATCTTATCATTCACGACATCTAAACGATATCCTATTAGGGATTCATTTTTTAAATCAATAGTTCCATTGGCAGGCACTGAAAAATGATGAACGTATGCCACACCATTTTTTAATAGATTAAACATCTTGACATCTACTTCAATAGGTTCTGCATACGGTGACTGAAAACGAATAGAAATATCACCTTCCTTTAAATCTGCAAAATCCAAGTCAAAATCACCTCCTGAAATAGGAGAAGGAACCTCAAAAACAGTATCAGCAATAGGAAATTCTTGGTCGATAGAAATAACAGGAATTAAACCGTCCCCACTCACTGTAAAAACATCTCCTTTGTAATGTACCGTCATAAAACCGTCATTATCTATTTCCAAAAACGAAAAAGAATCTTGTGTCGCCAATAAATCATCAATATTGATACTTGTGTGGAATAATGGTACGGCAAATTCACCCGTATATTTGGTAGCTGCAAAATCTACATTCCCCAATTCAAATAATTTATCAATTTGACAGGAAGCTAAAAACATCACAGTACCTAGCAATAATAAATATTGCTTTAATTTGTTACTCTTCATAACTGTTTTTTTTAGTTTAATGGTTTATTACACTATCATTTTTAGTGCAATAATTTTTAATTAAGTAATTGATAAAAATCATCAAAAATTCAACTTTAATAAATAAGTTAAACTTATTTTTCAATATTTAGTTGCTCTACAGAGCCTAATTTTGGTATTTTGATATAATTATATTTTTTTTCTTGCAATAATTTTTGAAATGCTTCTTGTGCTTTTAACTCACCATGCACCAAAAATATTTTCTTAAGCCGCTTTTTTTGATTTTTAATAAAATCGAGTATTTCATGTCTATCTGCATGTGCTGAAAATGAATCCATGATTTCAATTTGTATATTCACAGGCTTTATCTCTCCAAATAGCTTCAAAGACTGTGCCCCATCTCGCAACCGACCACCTGGAGTGTTTGGAGAGCAATATCCAACAATCAATAATGTATTTTTTTCATCATCTATATTATTCGCCAAATGATGCTTTACTCGCCCCGCATTCATCATACCCGAAGCACTGATAATAATACATCCCTCTTTTCGAGTATTCAAACTTTTTGACACTTCAACTTTTCGTACATAAGTC
>CAZOHX010000189.1:0-5712 GCA_964579315.1 uncultured Saprospiraceae bacterium | reverse complement strand
AGAGATTGATCATTACCAATTTTGGTAACTTTTTGGGCATCAATCGCTGTTTCATCATTTATTTCTTGAACGGTTCCTTTCACATTAACAAAATCCCCAATATTTAGAGGTATTCCATTATAAACAAGGATTCCGTTAGATGTTTTTGGATTATGGTCGTCCCTTTGACTGGGTGTTTGAATGTAAAAATACCCATTTCCAATGGCTGTCACAATATTCTTATTACAAACAACCGATTGGTTTTCATAATCAGATTTATAGCTTGATCCTTGGATTTCAAATATTTCCAATGGGATTTGAGCTTTCAGTAAGGAAGAAGAAAACAGTAAAAATGATATAAAACTAATGATTGAATAAATTTTTCTCATAGCGACAAAGGTAAGGGAATTCTTTTAAACTTGAATGATAGATTTTCATCAATTTTATATAAGTTTTCAATATCTTTTGAAAGTCTATTTTGCGGATGAAGAAAATTTCATTTATTATTCCTGTTTCTATCTATAAATTTGAACATCAAGTTGCAATACCAGCAATACATCTAGCACTAAATGAACAGGAAATACAAAACTTCTTGCAAAATTGGTTATCTCAAAATTTACCTCTACATTCGTAAGATGTAACCTATTCAAATCGATGTTGTCAATTTTAAAAAGATATGATGGAGAAAAACAATTCTGACCTGACAGTTTCATTTATTATACCAGTATATAATAGACCGAATGAAATTACAGAACTGCTTGAAAGTATGGCTCAACAGACCATAAATAATTTTGAAGTTGTTGTCATTGAAGATGGCTCAAGTGTAAAATGTAAAATGATATGTAAGCAATTTGAAAACAGACTTGATATAAAATATTTTTATAAAGAAAACACTGGACCAGGTCAGAGTAGAAACTATGGTTTTGAAAGGGCTATTGGAAATTATTGTATTTTTTTGGATTCTGATTGTGTTTTACCTGAAAATTATTTTGAGACAGTTCAAAGTGCATTAAAAATTGATTATATAGATGCATTCGGTGGACCTGATAGAGCACATCCTGATTTTAGCATTTTACAAAAAGCAATTAACTATTCTATGACTTCCTTTTTTACGACAGGTGGGATTCGAGGTAGTAGTGAAAAATTAGATAAATTTCATCCAAGAAGTTTTAATATGGGATATTCGAGGAAAGTGTTCAATACAACAAAAGGCTTTTCAAAAATGAGATTTGGTGAGGACATAGATATGAGTATTCGAATATTGCAAAATGGATTTAAAACAAGATTGATAAAAGATGCTTACGTATATCATAAGCGAAGGACAACACTTAGGCAATTTTTCAAACAGGTATTTAATTCTGGTATTGCTCGAATAAATTTATCCAAAAGACACCCTAATACACTTAAGATAGTTCACTTAGCACCAGTAATGTTTACCCTTGGTACAATAAGTCTATTACTTGCTTCTATATTTTATTCTGTTATCTTTTTACTTCCTATATTGGCTTACATGATAATAATATTTATAGATTCAAGTTTGAAAAATAAGAGTATCATCATTGGATTGGTTTCTGTGGTAACAACTTATACTCAACTATTCGGTTATGGACTAGGATTTCTCAATGCTACTTGGAAGCGAATTATTCTTAATCAAGAAGAATATGTGGCTTACAAAAATAATTTCTACAAATAAAGAGATGTATAGTGCAGAGTTTTAAATAAACTCTAACACTATATGCGAATTTTAGAAGATGATCTAAAAAAACTCAATCATTTGTCCGTAAACTAGACTTTTTAAAATCTTTATTTTGAATAATTTGGATTCCCAAAGAGCTTTTCTAACTTTACACAAGTTTTGACCTAATCTAAAATAACTATGCGTTCAACATTTATGAAAATAGCAATACTTACAATTGCTATCGTCTGTGCTCTAGCAATCTATATTTCTTCATCTTGGTGGTGGGCTTTTGTTATTGTTGGCCCTTTGGTTTTCCTGGGGGTTTATGATATGATTCAAACAAAACATACCATCAATCGCAATTTTCCAGTAATTGGTCATTTTAGGTATCTTTTGGAGGAGATTCGCCCTGAAATTATGCAATATTTCGTAGAAACGGATACAGAAGGACGACCCATTAACCGTATATTTCGATCTATCATTTATCAAAGAGCTAAAAAAGTGAACGATACGACTCCTTTTGGTACTCAAATGGATGTATATGCCGAAGGTTATGAATGGATGGATTATTCTATTTATCCCAAAGATGAGCATAAATTGAACCATAATCCAAGAGTTAAAATTGGAGGAAAAGATTGTACCCAACCCTATGAAGCTAGTTTATTAAATATATCAGCAATGAGTTTCGGTTCACTTTCTAATCGTGCAGTAATGGCACTCAATTTGGGGGCAAAAAAGGGTGGATTTTATCATAATACTGGGGAAGGTGGCGTGAGTCCATATCACTTAACCCCTGGAGGAGATTTGGTTTGGCAAATAGGGACAGGCTATTTTGGTTGCCGTGGTGAAGAGCATGGTTTTTCAGAAGAAAAGTTTCAAGTAAGTGCTACTTTGCCTAGCGTCAAAATGATTGAAATAAAATTAAGTCAAGGAGCAAAGCCAGGTCATGGTGGAATTCTTCCTGCAAGTAAAAATACCGAAGAGATTGCAAAAATTAGGGGAGTAAAGGCACATACTGTTGTACATTCGCCTCCTTTTCACTCCGCATTTGAAGGGGCAGAAGGTTTGATGCATTTTGTTCAAAAATTAAGAAAATTATCTGGCGGAAAACCTGTTGGATTTAAACTTTGTGTAGGAAGAAAGGTAGAATTTATTGAGTTGTGTCAAGCAATGTTAAATACAGGAATTTATCCAGATTTTATTACCATTGATGGGGGCGAAGGGGGAACAGGAGCTGCTCCCGTTGAATTTTCAAATTCAATAGGTATGCCCATGAGAGATGGTTTGGCCTTTGCAAGAGATGTTTTGGATGGGTTTGATTTGAAGAAAGATATTGTGTTGATTGCATCGGGAAAAATCATTACGGCATATCATATGACCCGTGCCATTGCTTTGGGTGCAGACCTGTGTAACAGTGCTCGTGCTATGATGATGTCCATTGGGTGTATCCAAGCCTTACGTTGCAATAATAATACGTGTCCAGTAGGGGTAGCAACTCAAAACCAAGCACTTGTAAAGGGGATAAATGTAGAAGATAAAGGAGAAAGAGCTAAGAATTTTCATAATGAAACAGTACATAGTTTTATGGAAATGATTGCTGCTGCTGGAATACATACCGCTACGGAACTAAAGAGAATGCATATCAATCGACGAGTGTTTATGGATACGGTCAAGCGTTATGATGAAATTTATCCTTGTGTACCAGTGGGATGCTTCTTGACAGGTGAAAATGTCCCTGAAAATTATCAAATTTTGTTGGATCGGTTAAAAAATGCTTAATTTGAGTTTACTTGATAGAAGTTTAGGCGATTTTGCCAAGGCAAAATCTTGTTGAGAAGATGAGAAAAGCAGAAAACCCTAATATTTTAAGTGAAAATTAATTTAGGAGAATATACTAACTCAAACGTTCGTCACACAACTAAAATATTCAAAATATTTAATCCTGTGAAAATTCAGTAAATAATTAAAACTCTTCATCATAGATTCGCCCAGTCCTATGAATGGTTGTCGCATTAGCCTGTTGTGTACCCATAATCAAAATATCTTGAATATTAACATGTGGTTTTCGAGTAGCAATATAATAAATAGCATCTGCAATATCTTCTGATGTTACAGGATTGAAATCTTCATATATCTTTGCTTTTTCATCATCACCACTAAATCGAACTTTTGCAAATTCCGTGGATTCTACATGTCCTGGGGCTACTTGGCTAACACGAATATTGTACGGAGACAAATCAACTCTTGCCGCTTTGGTGAGTGCATCAACGGCATGTTTCGTTGCAATATAAACGTTTCCATTGGGATAAATTTCTTTACCAGCGATAGATGCTATATTGATGATATGTCCAGATTTTCGTTTCACCATACTTGGTGCCACCGCCCTAATCATATAGAGCAATCCTTTTAGATTAGTATCAATCATAGTTTCCCACTGATCTAAATCTCCTTCGTGGATGGGACCTAATCCTAAGGCAAGTCCTGCATTATTTATCAAGATATCTACCTTTCGCCACGCTTCTTCTAATTCATCGAAAAGATTCATCACAAATGCTCGATTTCTTACATCAAAAGATACTGTTCGGATGGGTGTATCATACTTTTTTTGAAAATCATTTGCCAAAGCATCTAATCTATCGGCACGTCGTCCAGTGAGAATAACTCTAAAACCAGCTTTGGCAAATTTCTCTGCCGTAGCTTTTCCTATTCCAGAAGTTGCACCTGTAATCAATACAGTTTTATCTACTCTTGATTTTAATTTATTTTTGTCTTGTGGTAATTCGAGTTGCCGTTTGTCGTAATATCTTGATCTCGAAGTGATTAATTTTTCTTGTGCCCCTATTTTTTTCAATAAGTTGCCTTCAGGAATGACCCAATCGTCTTCAAATGGTGCTGCATATTCTGAATTGAGATAATCTGGATTGGTTTCACATGCCAATTGAAAGTATTGTTTTGCCATCTCAAAATCTCCAAGTCCTTTAAATGCGAGTGCCTTTTCATAGGCAATAAAAGGGTGATGTGGATTGGTGTTTAAGGCAACTGAAAAATGTTTGATAGCCTTATTATATTTTCCAATTGCCGAGTATAATTTTCCTAGTTGAAATTGAGCATCAACATTTTTAGGATTAATATTTACAGCATTTTTGAAATGTTCAATACATACATTCGTATCGATTGGATCTGTATTCAGACACAACAATCCTAATTTATAGTGTATTTTTGCGTTTTTAGGCTCTAATTTGATTATTTTCTCAAAATAAGACTTTGCGGAAAGATAATTGTGATTACTTTCTGCAATTTTAGCCAATAATTTATAGGAGTCCACTACTAGATTTCCTTTCGAAATTAATATTTCCAGTTGTTCTGTAGCTTTTTCAAATTGATTGAGTTTATTTACATAAAGATTTGCCATACTCAACCTAGCATCAGCTGTTTTTTCATGATTAGGATGATGCTTTATAAAAGTATCTAAAACCCGAATAGCTTGTGCATATTCTTTATTTTTAATCAATTTGTTGCCTAATTCAAATAAATCTAATTTAGAATTTTGACTATTATCCATTGGCTTTGAAAAAGGGAATTGACCCAATGATGCATCAGGAGCATCAAGTGCATTATCTTCTTCATCAATGGATTTTAATTTTTCCAAGACAGATCTAACTTTGGAAGCTTCCTCTTGCATATCATCCTTTTTTGCTTCTTTTTCAGTGTGTTCTTGTTTTTCTTTCTGAATTATTTTCTGAATAATCGGATTAGAAGATTGTGCTTGGCTAAATAGGTTTTTACCTTCTTGAACAACCGATTCTAGGTTGTTATCTTCAGGGGTTTCAGTGATTTTCGGAACAGTCTTTACGCCGTCTTTATTTAGATGTTCATGTAAAAGTGCTTGATCATTAGCGAGTAAATCTGAGTATTTAACCAGTCCACCTTTACGCAGAATTCTTAAAAACTCGCCTGTTGATCCTGCAATATTTTGCAATTTCACTAAGAGTTCAGTTTTTTCAATATCAGCATTTTCTCCATCTTTATTGATTTCTTTTTTAATAATTTAATTA
>CAZOHX010000188.1:0-5719 GCA_964579315.1 uncultured Saprospiraceae bacterium | reverse complement strand
CTCCACAGGTGAATACACTTTCGTAGAAACATGTGGCGAAGTAAGTATGATTGGTGCTTTTGTCAATTGGAATGGTGATGTTGATATGACAAGAAGAGCTGATAATCCTGATATGTGGGATTTAACGCGTTCTTGGTATGAAGATACAGAAGGTAAATTCAGACAAAATCATGATTGGGCAGTAAACTGGGGAGACAGTGCATTTCCCTCAGGTATAGCTACTGACAATGGACCAAATATTGCGATTACTCAAGGAGTTTATGATGTAGATTTCAATTGTAAAACGGGAGCATACAATTTTACAGAAAATACGGATGCTTGCGGAGAAATTGGTATGATCGGAGATTTTAATGCTTGGGGTGTTGCTGAAGAAGGTCCTGCTACGGATGTAAATCTTGTAAGAAATCCTAATTCTCCAAATGATTATTCTTTAACGTATAATTTTGAGGGTGCCACAAAATTACTTTTCCGATTAGATGCAGATGAAACCTATAGTGATGTTTGGGGCGGTACTTTCCCAAGTGGAACGGGTGTAAAAGATAATGGTGTAACTCAATTATCTGTTCCTGGTGGATTGTATTATATTACATTCAATTGTATTTCAGGTGATTTTAGCTTTACAAGATTAGGAAGTAGTATTGCTGCTCCTAAGGTGTTTGCTATCTCCATCGATGGTAAATTGACAGAAAAAGATTGGAATATTACAGAACCTGTTTCAAAAGCAGAAGGGGAATTGGAAGATTTGAATGAAGTATTTTTTGGTGTAACTTATAATGATGAATTTCTCTATATCGGAGTCAATGTTAAGGATGCTGTATTGAATACAGATACTGGCAAAGAAGATCAAGATGGTGTTGCTTTTGGAATAGATGGAGATAAATCTGGAGGGGATTATGATGCTCATGATATGTCTTTTGGAATTAGTCCTGATGGAACGATATCCATTGAAAATGGTCCATCTGGTTATACACCAGAATACAAAGTAACTACTACCCCAGATGGCTATAGTGTGGAGGTTGCCATTCTTTGGAGTAAATTAGATATTACTCCAGCATCTGGTTCTCAAATTGGAGTAGATATTTTAAATACAGATTATGATGCAGATAATGATGCTAGTATGTATTTAAACTGGAATGGAAATACCGATTTTTCACCTTCTTCTTTTGGTGCTGTAAATCTTGGAGATTTGGCTTGTGGAAGTATTAGTTTGTATAACAGCACCATTGGTGATGTAGATTTACATGCATTGACAGATGATGCAAATACCTATGTCGGGACTTACATGATTGAGAGTGATCAAAATGTGGTTTTCCGAAAAGATCATAGCAGTACTGTTAGTTGGGTATCAAGTGACTTTCCGTCGGGAACTGCAACAATTGATGGAAATGAAATTCCAATGAGTGCTGGTCGATATAGAATATCTTTTGGATGTTTAGACGGTCTTTATAGCTTTACTACAGATGACTCAAAAGTTGCTTTTAGTGATTTTGCAGATACAGAAATAGCCATAGATGGTGATTTGAGCGAATATTCGTTGGATTATGGAATGGATGCAGGAGTTGTTGTGGGAAATGCAACTGCAAATAACGAAGTAAAATGGGGTTCGAGATACGATAATACCAATCTTTATATTGCTGCACAAGTTACAGATGCTGTGGTAGAAGGTAGTGGAAACCCTTGGGATAATGATGCAATTGAGGTATATATTGATGGTAATCATGATCAAGATGGTCCTTATGATCCAGATTTTGATACACAGTTGATTATGGACTTCAAGGGGGGGGATGAAGTTTGGGCTAAAGCAGATGGTGCTCCAATTGATGCACCCATAACTGGAAAATTTTTAATTACAGATGATGGATATAATATCGAATTTAGTTTTCCATGGTCAAATATCAAATTTGCTCCAGGAGCAAACAGATCTATCGGATTTTCGATCGCAAACAACGATAGTGATAATGGTGTTGGAAGAGAATATCAAACAGCTTGGGCTGGCACTGGAGATAATTGGAACAATACAATGGTTCATGGCGACCTTCAACTAAGAGGTGGCTCATTGACTGATAATAATGATTTAGCAAATTATAATACTCATTTATCATTATTTCCAAATCCCTTGAGTTCAGGAAAGGCTTTTCATGTAGTTTCGGATGGTGCTGTCTTTAATGGCAATGTTCAAGTGTTGATATTCAACATGACGGGTCAGAAAGTGGCAAATCAAATGGTTCATTTTGACGGAAAGAGCATTGCTAAAATTAATAATAGTAGTTTGACCGCTGGTACTTATTTTGTTCAGTTTATTAATAGTGCTGGCAAACGTGCAGTGAAAAAATTAGTTATTCAGAAATAATAACTACAACAAATTGATTTTTTGAATATCGGGTGTATTTTTATACACTCGGTATTTTTTTTCGTTTTCATATCAATACCTACAGATATTCAAAAGGAACATTTTAGAAATTCAAATCAAATTCATATTATAATAAAATTCATCACATGAAATTCATCATTCCATTTATAGTATTACTCCTTTCATTTCAAATGTCTAATGGACAAGTAACCATCAATCCCCCTTTCCCAACTATTGCGGATGATATAACCGTTACTTTCGATGCAACCCAAGGAAATGCTGCACTTAAAGATGTAAATCAAGTCTATATGCACACTGGACTAATAACAGATCAAAGCTCCACGCCTTCCGACTGGAAATATGTTCAAGGAAATTGGGGAACCGCAGATTCCAAAGTCAAAATGACCAAAACTGGATCAAACATCCACCAAATATCCTTTAATATCAAAGATTATTATGGTGTGCCAAATAATGAAAAAGTACTTCAACTGGCATTTGTTTTCAGAAATGCGGATGGTTCAATTGTAGGTCGATCTACAGATGGCAGCGATATCTATACGCCATTGTTTGAAGAATCAAATAATTTACAAATGTCAGTTATTGCTCCAAGGGAGAACAATGTCATTGTCAAACTGAATGAGCCCTTTCAAATTAAAGCCCAATTTTCTCAATCTGCAGATATCAAAGTTTATGATAATGAAACCGAAATTCATCAATCCACAGGTACATCTCTTAATATTCAATATACTATTTCTTCCATTGGAAATCATGACATAAAAATAATAGGAACCAAAGGAAGTCAAGTCATCTCGAAATCATTTAGATATATCATCAATCCAACTGTACAAGAAATTGGAAAAAAAATAGAATTAGGCATCAACATAAATTCTCAAACATCTGTCACCTTAGCTTTATATGCACCTCATAAATCGTATATTTATGTGCTAGGTTCTTTCAACGATTGGCTCTTAAATGAAAAATATTTTATGAATTATTCTCCAGAAAATAATATCTGGTGGTTAACAATTGACAATTTAGATCCCAATAAAGAATATGCTTTTCAGTATTTTGTTGATGGAAAAATTCGTTTGGGTGATCCTTATTCTGAAAAAGTACTGGATCCATTTAACGATAAATATATTGAAGAAGCCGTTTACCCAAATTTAATGCCCTATCCCGCTGAAACAAATGGTATTTTGACTGTATTTCAAACAAAAAGACCAAAGTTCACTTGGAAAAATGATAATAATACTCTTCCGAAAAAAGAATCTTTGATTATTTATGAATTACTAATGCGTGACTTTTTAGAAAGTCATAATTACAGTGAATTAACTGATACATTAAACTATTTAGAAAAATTAGGAATTAATGCCATCGAATTGATGCCTGTCAATGAATTTGAAGGCAATCGTGGCTGGGGATATAACCCATCCTATCACATGGCATTGGATAAATATTATGGCACTCCCGAAGCATTCAAAACCTTTATTGATGAAGCACATGCAAGGGGCATCGCTGTTATTTTAGATGTGGTTTACAATCATGCTTTTAGTCAATCTCCCTTAGCAAAGTTGTATTGGGATAATAGCAAATTTCGTCCTACACTTGAAAACCCTTGGCTAAATCCAGAAGCTCGGCATCCATTTAATGTGGGCTATGACTTCAACCATGAATCTGATGCTACTAAGTATTTTGTCGATCGTTGTTTGAAATATTGGACAAATGAATATCATGTAGATGGTTTTAGATTTGATTTAAGTAAAGGATTTACACAAAAAAAGAGTTCTGATAATAACCAAATGTCTGCCTACGACCAAAGTCGTATTGATATCTTAACACATTATGCCAATACTGCTTGGAATGCCAACCCTGATTGTTATGTTATACTAGAACACTTTGCTGCCAACTCTGAAGAAAAAGTACTCACTGATAAAGGTATGATGGTTTGGGGCAATAATAATCACCAATTTGCAGAAGCCAGTATGGGGTACAATTCTAATCTCAACGGATCTATCTATTCTGATCGGGGCTTTTCAAATCCTGGGTTAGTCAGTTATATGGAAAGTCATGATGAAGAACGCATTCAATACAAAAATAAAATTTGGGGAAATTCCAAAGGATCTTATAGCGTAAAAAATCCTACAACTGGATTAGAACGTGCAGGACTTGCTGCCGTTTTCCACTTAATGACTCCGGGACCAAAAATGATTTGGCAATTTGGAGAGTTAGGCTATGATTATTCAATCAATTATTGTGAAAATGGTTCTAATAATGAAAATTGCAGACTAAGTCCAAAGCCTATTCGTTGGGATTATTTAAACAACCCAAATCGAAAGAAACTATTCAACGTTTATGCCACAATGAATCACCTGAGAAAAAATGACATTTTCACTACAAAAGACTTCGATTATAAACTAAATACTTTTCAGAAGAAGATTAGACTAAAAGGTGATGATTTTGATATGATTTTAATTGGAAATTTTGCTTTGGAAACGAAAGATATTCAACCCGAATTTACTCAACCAGGTACTTGGTATGAGATTTTTTCAAAAGATAGTCTTATAGTAAATGATGTAAATATAAAGCTTAGTTTGAAAGCTGGTGAATATCGTTTATATAGTTCTAAGCCTATTTCGACCACAACGCTAGATCTTTCTCTAACAGATGCAATGCTTTATCCTAATCCAGTGAATGACTATTTATATATTGAAACTGATAGATTGAATTTTGAATATCAGATTTTTGATTTAAATGGAAAGATGATGGAAAGGGGTATTTATGGTATTGATGGTATTGATGTACAAAATTTGAATTCTGGGATGTATTTTATTTCGTTTTTGAATGGATCGAATTATGTGACTAAACGATTTTTGAAGATGTAGTATATCTCAAGCAAAAAAAAATCAGAATTTACATCTTGACAAATCTAAAATCTTTAAATGACTGATTTTAGACAACATTTTTTTTATAAGTCAAAGACCCAACTCCCCTCTTTCAATTCCAAATACCGTTCTCGATTAAACGAAAATAATTTCGCAGGACGATGAGATACGTTTTGCTGATACTCATTGTTATCTACTAAGATTTTCATTTTGTTAATTTTTTTACGGAAATTCCTTTTATCAATTGGAACTCCAAGTATTGACTCATATAGTATTTGCAACTGAGAGAGTGTAAATTTGATTGGGAGTAAAGCAAATCCTATTGGTTTGACACGGACTTGTCTTCTTAATATTTTCAAAACATGATTTAAAATAAAATTATGATCAAAGGCTAAATCTGGTATCTCAGATACTTTATGCCAATGGGCTTCATTTTGTGCATCTTGATTTTTGATTTGATAATGTTCGATTTTTACAAGTGCATAAT
>CAZOHX010000187.1:0-5735 GCA_964579315.1 uncultured Saprospiraceae bacterium | reverse complement strand
TTTAGCAATAACTTACTGAATTACAGGTGATTATAAGCTCCGAGGTTGAGCCTAATTAAAATCAAAATACTATTGTTTTATAATCGTTCGAAACAATAGCACGCCATCATCCAATTGTATTTGAGCCATATATACTCCCTTTGATAAATGAGAAGCATAAATGTTAGTAATGCCTTTTGTATTTGAAATTTCTTTTAATTTTTGCCCCATCATATTGAATAACACGACTTTAGTAATTTTATTATGTTCTGATTGAATCGTAAATTTTATATTGAAAGGATTTGGAATGATTTGAACAATTTCGTCATTCAAATCCAAATTTTTGCTAATAAATGAGCCGCATTGGCAATCATGAATAGAATCATCTGCTGTTTGGGAAATTCCATCATCACAAGGAGCTCCATTTTGAGCATCTCCATTACATACTTTTGCAAAATCCCCTAAATAAGGTAGCAAAGGATTTCCCATAAAATTATAGCCATCAAAACCATTTGTTGGGCTAGGGGCTGGATTAAATCCTAGATTGCAATATTTATTGATAATTTCGGTAGGAAAACAACCCGATAAATGATTATTCTGAAGATAAAATTGTCTTAAATTTGATAAATTACTCAATTCTAATGGAATTTCGCCTATCAATTGATTGTCATGAAGATTTAACCATTGCAGATTTTGTAACGCACCTAATTCAGTAGGAATCCGCCCAGATATTTTATTTTTTGAGATGTTAAGAGAAATCAATTTTTTAAAATTACCCATTGATTTTGGAATATTTCCCGTCAATTTATTTCCTGATAATTCCAAATGCGTCAATTCTGAAAGTTGTCCCAAACTTGAGGGAATCACACCATCTATATTATTATTGAAGAGAGAAAGCTGTTGAAGTTTCCTTAATTGACCAAATTGAGGAGGAATTACACCATCAAAATCATTATTAAACAATAATAACCATTTCAAATTAGCTAGATTTCCAATTTCTTTCGGGATAACGCCTGTTATTTCATTTCTAAAAAGAGAAAGATTGGTTAATTCAGCTAAACCACCAATACTTTTTGGCAATACTCCTACTAAATGATTGCTGTGTAAATCTAATGCATCTACACATCCTTTTGAATTGGTGTTTATTCCAAACCATTTTTCCAAAGGCATAGAAGTATTCCAATTTGTTTTATTTTTCCACTGATCCCCGTGCGTTGCTACATAAAAAGATGTCAAGATTTCCTTATCTCGTACCGCACAAGAAACACCTCTGCATACACAATCTTCATCTAGCACATCATTTACTGTATCAGGATTACCATCATCACATGTCGCCCCAGTCTGCAACGCACCATTACATATTTTTTCCATATCACCATTGTATGGGAGAAGTGGATTAGCCGTTAAATTATATCCATTGTAATGAGAAGAATCCGCTTTGGAATTAAAGCCTAAATGACAATGAGCATCAATAATCTCTTGAGGAATACAATGTTCGAAATTATTATAATCCAAAAATAATTTTTCCAAGTTCGTTAATTTCCCCAATTCTTTAGGAATATCTCCTGATAGTTGATTGTTTGACACGTCGAGATGGTGAAGTTCAGAAAGATTCCCTATTTCGATTGGGAGTCTTCCAGAGATACTATTATTATTTATATGGAGAAATTCAAGGGAATCTAAATCTCCAATTTCTATTGGAATTTCACCAGATAATTGATTTTGACTTAAAATCAAGCCATGTAGCGAATTCAACAGTCCAATTTCTTCAGGAATGCTTCCCGTTACCTGAGTATTACTAATCAACAATAACTCTAAACGAGATAATTTTCCAATTTCTTTTGGAATTGTACCCGATAAGTTATCATTTAAGAATATCAAAAGCTCCAAACTTTCTGCATTTCCAATCTCTTTGGGAATATTACCTGAAAAATTACTTGATAAAATATTAAGCTGTTTAAGTTTTTTTAATTGCCCCACTCCCGACGGAATACCACTAGGCACATCGCAGCTATCAAAATATAAGTATTTTAAATTATGTAAATGTCCAATATTATTTGAGATAAGTTTTTCAAAATCAATAGAGCTAAAACTGAGTTTTTTCAATTTTGGTAATTCCCAAAAATCAGGGGCGATAGAAGATATTTTTCCATTTACAAATTCAATCTGATATAAATGTTTAAGTATATTAATCTCCTTAGGGATATGACCCTTGAAACCTTGAATATGAATATCTACAACACAATTACTCCCTTCAATAGTTGATACACCTTCCCATTCTCTAAATGGTTTTCCACTCCCCCAATTTTTTTTTGTAGCCCAAT
This sequence comes from uncultured Saprospiraceae bacterium, assembly GCA_964579315.1. Taxonomy (GTDB): domain Bacteria; phylum Bacteroidota; class Bacteroidia; order Chitinophagales; family Saprospiraceae; genus CAMZLN01. Next base: position 3,432 of record CAZOHX010000187.1, on the reverse strand, counting down.
GCTCTCCGTCACCTGCATTATATAGAGCCATCAATGCCTTTCTTGTTTCACCTGGATCACAGCTTTGACCCATGTTATTGGTGATAAAAAGAATTATAAAAAAGAATGTTAGAATATGCTTCATGATTTTGTTTTTAAGAAGTTAATAAGTAAAATTTTCTGCATATTACAAAAACAAATAATTTGTTCAAAGTAAAATTTAAGAATAATGACCCTTTGTAAAATAGCTGTCAAAAAAGGCTAGATAAAAGGAAGACAACAGTTGTTTTAATTTCAAAAGATAGTTTAAAAATAACTATCCATAAGCCCCAAAACATCCTCCCGTCGTTCCCACCAATCTTTCACACAGATATGATAAATCGTCCATCCAAAAGTTTCCAGCAATAAGGGTTTTTGAAGATATTGAGTCAAAGAATTTGCTTGGTCATAATGATTTTTATCATCGAGTAATATACCGAAAAGATAATGTGAATCTGTGCTTTTTCTTTTTACAGCCAAATGACACACAAAATCAGATTGACCGACATTAAGCATTACTATCAATCCTTTTGCTTCAAAATAAGATTTCATGGATTTTGCAACGGCATGGATTACTGTTGATTCAGAGATAGACAATTTACTCAATTTATTTAGCGTTTCTTGGGCCATTTTTTGATTTCCAGTTGAAATTTCATGTGCATATTTCAAAAATTGCTTAAAATAGTTGGCACCAGGATTATAATCATTGGTAATTTGGTGGGCATGAATACTTGTGATAACCGCCATATGTTTTTTGGCTCTTGAAAAGATAACATTCAATCTTTTTTCGCCCCCTTCTCTATTGATTGGACCAAAATTCATACGCATTTTGCCTTGAGTATTTTTTCCATAACAAATACTCAAAATCATTAGATCCCGTTCATCTCCTTGTACATTTTCCAAATTTTTAATAAAAAGTCCTGTAAATTGTCCATCTTCATGACGCATATACTCCGCTTCAAGTAATGTATCAAAATGCTCATCAACCGATGCCAATTGCTGCAATGCTTGATCGATTTCCGACTGTTGTTTCTGAGAAAAAGCAACAATTCCAATAGACAAATGATGGTCGTCAAAAAGCAATTTTCGGACTAGATGAGCGATATATTCTGCTTCACTTGGATTGGATCGATCTGTATAAATTCCATTTTCTAAATAATGGTAACTAATAGGGCGTTGCAACATTTTTTGCAAAGAAATATTCACTTGATCACTATAATCAACAACAATTTCAACCAAATCATCTTGAAGCGTTTGCACGTCAGGTACAGTCATTAAACTACGTTGATAAAAAGCTGCATTTGAAAAATTAATCAGTGCTTCATGACGGCTGCGGTAGTGCCAACCCAAGCGTACAGCACTCAATTTACGAGCAGCCTGAGTCAATAAACTATCCACATCTAAATAAACACCATCTTCCATTTCTTCTTCATCATTCGATTTGGTACTAAAAAAATTGGTAGGTGGCATTTGCATTTCATCACCCACAATAATTGCTTTTTTGGCACGAAAAAGAGCAGGAATACCTTCTTCAATAGTAATTTGACTAGCTTCATCAAAAATGACCACATCAAAATTTTCAGTATCCAACGGAACGACATCTGAAACGCTCAATGGACTCATCAGCCACACGGGTTTCAAGTCAAAAATAACTTCTTTTGATTCCAAACCAGTCAATGTTCTAATAGATTTATACCGCATTTTTTTTGAAAATTCATTTTCCAAAATTCTACGCCCCCGTCTGTAAACTTTCTTCAAATCTTTTTCCGATGGACTCAAAACAGATGCAGACTGCTCTGTGACCCATATTTTTCGATTGAAACGAGAGCGATATTCAGACCTGACATATGCTGCATTTAATTGCATCAATTGATGATATAAATCTGCGGTTTTATGAATATGATTTTGAATTTGTAAGCCAGTTTTTGTTTTAAAATTTGGATTGGATTGATAAAAATTTTGAATCGTATTTTTTATAATATGAAATTCCAATTGATGGATAGAAACAGAATGTTTCTTTAAAACATCCATTAATTTAGGAGCATTTTGATAAATATTTTTCAAAGAAGGCAACAATAAATCTATTGCACTAATCGCTTGGAGCAATTGAGTAATTTCCGATTTTGCCTCAGACAATGTTTTTTTATAGATTTCATCATAAATACTTGAAAAAATAGATTCCAATTCATCTAATAATTGATACAATTTTTGAATTACAATCAGTTTATCGGGCTCCTGCCTAACGAGATGCATCCAACTATTTTCAGCAAAAGAAGACCGAATAGCAAGCACTTTTTGAAAGACATCTTCCGTCACTTGGTATTGATTCAAAAAGTGACTTTTTGATGCTTTGATTTCATTTTCAATCTCATATTCCTTTTGTAATTTTTTTAAGACATCAACAAAATAAGGTCGAACAGCATGCTTTTCAAAATCATATCTATGTTCAATATCCGTTTTCAATTTTCGATAACGCCCATTCAAAAAGGAAAAAAACCGTCCTTCATTCACTTGCATAAATAAAAGTGCTTCTTGAGTAGAAGTTTCATCAAATTTATGCTTCCAAAAACGATTTTCCTTTTTAGCATCATCGATTTTTTGCTCACCAGCTTCCAATTCAACTTGTTTTAAATCAAAAAGCTTAGATAATTCAGAAACAGGATCAATCAAGTCAAAAAGTCTATGATTATTTACCATAAACTCCATTTTTATAGACTGATTTGCTAAAACCTGAAGGTCATAAACCGTATTTCTCGATACTGGTGGTAGCTTATTCAAAAGAGATTCAACTTGATCAATCAATTGCAATGCAAGATTTAAATCACTTTTAATATCCACACTCGATACTTTTTGGACAAACCATTTATCAGAAAAAAAGTGTAACGGATATTGATAAAAATCTGCATAATTCAATGCATCTAACTGTTGGTACAGCTCCAAAACAAAGGGCAAACAATCAAGCCATTCTCTATAAACGGGAAGTTTTACATCATCAAGCCAATCCACCCGAGCATTTTGCAAGCTTACTCCACGTTCATAAAGCTGAAATAAAGGGATGCCCACATCGGGATGAACAGAGCCCATAATCCGTTCAAAATCTTCGACTTTTGACCAATGGATTTGAATATTTTCAATACATTTTGAGCGTTTTCTTTCAATTTCTTTAAAATCCATTGGAAATTTCAAATAATCTTCATAAACATCTTTTAAATCAAAAATAAAGCTCTTTTTATCCGCTTTGGTATCGTGAACAAGACAACACAATTCTCCCATATTAGCTTGCTCCAACTTGTAGAAAACTACATCCAAAGCTACTCTTTTCTCACAAATGAACAATACTTTTTTGTCATGAGCCACAAGATTTACAATCAAATTAGTAATCGTTTGAGATTTACCTGTTCCTGGAGGGCCTTG
>CAZOHX010000186.1:0-5746 GCA_964579315.1 uncultured Saprospiraceae bacterium | reverse complement strand
GGTTTAAATCAATATTTTTTTATCAAATTACTTGGATTTTAACACAGTATCTTAATTATATGCTGTTTCAACAATTCATATAAATTATCACTTACATATTAACAAAGAATTATTTTTATAATTCGATTGCATCTTTTTATTCAGAAATCACAATTATTTACTAAAAGCAGCCCATTTATTATTAACTACTGCTTCTGCATCCAAAAGTGCTAATACCTCATCAGCGATATTTTCACTTAACTCAAGGAAGGTTGTAAATCCTACGCAGGAGGCGTTGATTTCTCCCAAAACATATTTATCTTTTTTTGTTTTTTTATCTGTATCCAAAATAAAGTCTGCCGTCCAAATTAAGGGTAAGTCATAATTGCCTAATTTAGTTTGAATGATTGGTAATGAATTTTCTACCAACTCTACCAATTCTGGCCACATTTCAGGTGTATCGTATCTATATTTTGCCCCTGAAAAAAGTGTTGCAGAAAAGGCATCTTTTGTATCAGCAGGTTTCTTATGTACGATATTGACTACTTTATTTCTCAGCATCAAAACTCGAATTTCTCCTTCTACAATTCTTTCTAAAAATGGCATATCCAGTATCATTCCATTTTCACCTTCTACATATTGAATACAAAATTCTAAAAATTCTTGAAGAGATTTCTCTTCGGTATGATTATCCTTTGCTTCTGTTAATTTTAGTCTAGCGTCTAATGGAATTTTTCCTTTATATTTATCTGCATTGAGCACTTCAACTCTCCAGATGCCTTCTCCTGTTGATCCACGATTTTGTTTTACCACTCGTACACCATTTTTTAGTGTTTTTGGTAACATCTCTTTCATGGAATCATAATCGTAGTAGGTATAGACATCTTCTGGAACTAGACTTGTTCCTTTCAATTTTTCTACTGACTTTCTGGCTCCATAGGCTATCATGGCATCAGGATGTGGTAAACCTTCTACGCCATTATTCACCAATTCTCTTAACATTTGGAAATAGCCTACTTCACTTGCTAAATTACCTGGATTTACACGACTAATGTATGCATCTGCTTTATTAATAGTGTATCTATAAATCTCTCCTCTATCTGCGTCTGTATAGAAAATTATTTCAGCAGTCCAACCTCTTTTTTTGAGGGAATCGATAATTGGTTTGGAATCTCTTCTAAAACCATAGGTTCCTTTATCCGAACCTCCTCTTGCTTCAAAAATAACGACGTGTTTTTTCATGTTAATCAACTTTTAGAATTATTAAAATTATAAAAAAGCAAATATATGACTTACGTTGGATGAATGGATTGACGATTGTCAGTGGGTTGAGTGATAGTTTTCAACGGTACTCATTAAAAAAAATCATTGTGCTTCTTTGTAATTGATTACATAATGATAGAGATTATCAAGATTGAGATTTTAGTTGGGGGATACTTAAGAATGTGGACTAAATGACATATAAATTTACATTTTTAAGACATTATGTCATATTATTCTTTACAAAATCAACCTTTTTGGCATAAAAAAGTGGTTGGAATACAGTTTGATAATTATTTAGTGAAAGTTATTAAATAATAAATCAAAAATATATAATTATGAATTACGTAAGAAGATCTCCAAGATTGAGTAGAAATGGATTTTTCCCAGTAGCTGCAATTTTAAATGAATTGGCTCATGGAAAACCAACTACTACAGAACAAAAAAATGTAAATACTTTTACGCCTTTAGTAAATATCATTGAAACTAAAGATGATTTTAGATTGGAAATGGTTATCCCTGGTTGGAGTAAGAAAGAAATTAATGTTCAGTTGGAAAACAACGAATTGAAGGTAAGTGGAGAGCGAGAGTTTGTGACCAAAGAAGGTGAAACTTTTTTAAGAAAAGAGTTTGACTTGAGTAAATTTGGTCGTTCTTTCCAAGTTCCTGATTCTGTCAATCTTTCTGAAGTGAAAGCCCATTTCAAAAATGGTATTTTGATTATTAATTTGGCAAAAAAGGAAGAAGCTAAAGAATTGCCACCTCGAAAAATTGAAATAGCTTAATTAATATTTTTAAATTTAAAAAAATAGAATTATGAGTTTAATTAAAGTAAATAAATCCGTAAATAATCCTTTTAATAGTTTGGTTGATGAATTTTTTAATTCAAGTATCTCTGAATTATTGGGTGCAGAAAATACTATTACCAAGCCAGCAGTTAATATTGAAGAATCAGATGATGAAATCAAAATTTCTGTAGCAACACCAGGTTTGGATAAGAAGGATATTGATATTCAAATTAAAAATGGTACCGTTGAAATTTCTGGTAAAAAGGAAGAAGAACATACGGAAGAGTCAGACTCTTTTACTAGAAGGGAATTTAATTTTTCAAGTTTTAGTAGATCTTTTCAGTTACCTGAAAATATTAAGGAAGAAGAAATAGCAGCGAAATATGAAAATGGTGTTTTGGAATTAGCTATTCCAAAAATACCAGAAGCAGAGTTGAAAGTTTCTAAGACGATTTCAATAGGATAAGTGCGAATGTAAAAATTTAGGTTAATTTTAAAAGCGACATCTCTGATGTCGCTTTTTTTATGTTGTATTTTTTATATAAAATTGTCGTCCCTATCTCAATATCCTATTTTTATCATTTTTAGAATCTTTTTTCATGTAAATTTGGATTTTATACTGATAAAAACTTAATATTCGTAATGAAAAGTAATAGAATAAAAATCCAAAATAGAGATGGTATAAAACTGAGTGCAACGCTAGATTTACCCGCCAATCAAAAACCAAAGCATTTTGCTATTTTTGCCCATTGTTTTACTTGTACCAGCAATTATGGTGCTATTAAAAATATTTCAAGGGCTTTGACATTGAAAGGCTTTGGGGTGCTTCGATTTGATTTTACTGGATTGGGGCGTAGTGAAGGAGCTTTTGCCGATAGCCATTTTTCTTCCAATATTTGTGATTTGGAAGATGTTTATCAGTATCTAAAAAAACATTATCAAGCTCCTAACTTGATTGTGGGGCATTCCTTGGGTGGAGCCGCTGCCATTGTTGCTGCATCTCGTATTGATGGGATTAAAGCGGTTGCTACAATTGGTGCACCCGCAGATATAGAGCATACAACTCAGCATTTTGCTAGTCAAATTAAAGAAATTCAGGCAGAAGGTGAAATTGAAGTTAGCATCGGTGGTCGTCCATTTAAAATTAATCGAAAATTTGTCGAAGCTTTTAGCAAAACGGATTTACCAACGATTGTAAAAACACTGAGAAAACCAATTTTGGTGATGCATGCTCCTTTTGATAAAATTGTTGGCATCGAGAATGCTCAAAATATTTTTCATAATGCCTTTCACCCTAAAAGCTTTGTTTCTTTAGATAATGCCGATCATTTATTGTCCAAAAAAGAAGATAGTCGATATGTGGGAGAAGTTATTGGTACTTGGGTTCATCGGTATCTATGCAATGAAGATGACACAAAAATTGATACTTTAGGAGAGCAAGTTGCTGGACATCTTGATTTGGAAGAAGATAATTTTGCTACCACGATTCAAATGAAAAATCATGCTTTGATTGCAGATGAACCTGTGAGCGTTGGGGGCGATGATTATGGACCTTCTCCATATGAATTATTGAATGCAGGATTGGCAGCGTGTACCGTTATGACTTTGAAAATGTATGCTCAACGAAAGAAATGGGACTTGCAAGAAGTTTATGTGTATCTTTCGCATAGTAAAAAACATATGCAAGATGCATCGGAATCTAAAACAATTTTCTTAGATCATATTGATAAAAAATTGAAATTTATTGGAAATTTGACCCCAGAACAGCGTGCAAGATTATTGGTGATTGCAGGAAAATGCCCTGTTCACAAAACGCTGCAATCTGAAGTGCAAATTACATCTGTCGAGATTGAATAAAAGCTTTGAAATAATCTACAAGGAATTATTTTTTGATTTTCAAACGATCACCAGGACTAGGTAAGTCAAATAAAGTGAAATCATTATCTTTCATCAGTTGTTTTAGTGATGTTTTTGGAAACTTTCGGAGTACGTCTCTTACAGAGTCCGAGTTTTTCATGGTATAATACTCAAAATGATCATCATATAATTTATCTAAAATTTTGAGTTTAAAATGAATGTCCTGATATTTATCTATTTTCTTTACAGGCTTATTGGGAATGGCAACACTTGCAACGACAGCAGGTGTAGTATTTGATGATACAGGTTGGTAGATTACTAATTTTTGCCCAACCGAAATTTGATTGGTAGGTAGATTGTTCCAAGCACGTATATTATAAATATTGCAATCAAAAAGATCTGCTAATTTGTAAATATCATCCCCACTTTGTACCGTATATTCTGATTTATTAAAGAAATTCATCGGGTTGTAACCCCGAAACATGTCATCGTATAAGGTCACATGACTCAATAAGTACTCACAATCAGGATTGTTGACATATTTACTTAAAATATCAATAGCTCGTTTGGGAATAATCAAGTAATTTCCGACATAGCTTCTTGGAATTTTATTTTGTCTGTAAGAAGGATTCAACGCTTGTAGCGTATAAATTGGCACTCCAGTAATAGCTGAAATTTGTTCAAATGTCATTTCATGAAAGACTTTGATACTCTCAATGACTTGCATATCCATGTCAGGATAGTTGGGTTGTAAATCGTGATAATAGTAATAATTTACCAAATAGCTTGCTGCAATAAAAGCGGCTACATAATTTCTGGTTTCTTTGGGCAAATATTTTTTTATTTTCCAATAATTATGACTTTTTCCCCTGCGAATTGCTTTTCTTACTCTACCTGGTCCCCCGTTATAAGCCGCCAAAGCTAAATCCCAATTTCCAAATTTACTGTGTAAAACAGATAGATATTCTAGGGCAGATTGTGTAGCTTTATTAGGATCCAATCGCTCATCTACTAAGCTATTTATATTCAGATTGTATTCTCTAGCAGTCGGAGCCATGAATTGCCAAAGTCCTTTGGCACTAGATCTTGATTCTGCAAAGGGAATAAGTGCGGATTCCACTACCGCAAGATATTTCAAGTCTTTAGGCATATTGCGTTCGGCTAAGTATTTTTCAAACATTGGAAAATAAGTAACAATTCGTCCGAGTATAGCCGATGCTTTTTGTCGATCTTTTACCATATAGGTTTTTAAATATCCTTTGACGGTCGAATTGTATTTAGATTCAACACAAAGATTTAGATTATTTAATCTAAATTGAATCTCCGAATCAGATAAGTTATCTAAGGGATTTCCAAAATCAACACCATTCGTATTTGCAAATGCAATTTGGGAGAAGAGTAATAAAAAAATAATTCTTGTAAAAAACTGCATATATATGTGTATTTAATCTAGTAGATTATCATTCTTTAAATGGATAAATGTATTCTTATGTTTACTTGATAAATCATATCAACTAAAGTTGTCCTCCTATTAAATGAAGAAATTAAATCATTTCAAAGTGCAAAAGTGCATAATTTTTCTCAAATTAAAAAATTTGAGATATGTATAATTTTTAACGTATATAGATAATTGTGGTTGCAACTACCAAAGTTTTATAATTCTTCTCCAAAATCATCTTCTTCATCACTAGGATCTTGCTTGGTAGAATCTTGTTCTAATTCATCTCCAAATTGATTTGGATCCATTCCTTCAATTGTTTCATCTAAGTCATCTGTGCTATTTTCTTGTTGATAAACATCACAATCCAATTCTATTCCTATATCTCCTTTCGGCACTGGAAATCGAACTTTAGTATCAAATT
>CAZOHX010000185.1:0-5775 GCA_964579315.1 uncultured Saprospiraceae bacterium | reverse complement strand
GTTTTGGCTTCATAACTGATTAGGGATAATTCGTAATTCCTGATTAAAAAAGATCTACTCAAATGAGAAAAATCTTCATTTTGAGATAATTCGTAATTCGTAATTCCAAATTCGTAATTAAAAAAATGGGTTATAGGTTTATGGGTTATGGATTTATTTGGATTTTCTTTCAAAAATAGATTTACTCCTATGAGAAAAATCTTGATTTTGGAATAATTCGTAATTCGTAATTCATAATTCTCAATTCTCAATTCCTAATTCAAAATAAATTTTCTTCAAACTCGATTAAAAATTCGGATAAAAATGATTTCCCATCTTGTTGCAAGGCTTGCTTAGGTAGGGGAATCATTTTTTCTATAATCAAATTTTGAGTAATTTTTCTTGAAATATTTTGAAATAAATGGACAAAATGGGGACTACTAAAATCAATATATTGGGCCTCAACCAGTTTTGGATGATCAGATGATTTAACATAGCAATATTGTGGAAGATTTAACTTTTTTCTCCAATTTTGGATGCTCGTAAAGTATTGAAACGGTGATTTTATATTAGGATTGACCAAATCAGTATGTTGAATGACCCATTGTGCTCTTTGAAGTAAAATATTTTCATAAAAAATACTGGGTGTATATTTCCCATACGATTTGGATTGTTCGATTTTCTTTAAAATTTGTTGGATTAAATTATTTTTAGAAATGCTAGGAAATCCAAATAGGTTGAGCAATTGATAACGAATTGACTTATATTTTGGATGTTCTAAACTCGTATCTAAAATAGTCAGTTTTTCATCGTTTTGATACAAATCAATCGTATTTCCATTTTTAACAATCTTTAAATCTTGCCAAGAAATTTTCTTTTCTATGGTACTAGGTGCTATATCGATATTCGTGGGATTTAAAATTGGATTTACTACAAGATTGAATTTAGATGATTGATTTGTTTTTGAAATGTAGTGGGTAATTTCTGAAGGAAGCATATCTAAAAATCGTCCATAATATTTCCCATATCCACCTGTGAAATCGTTTAGATAGGCTCTTATTTGTCCAGATGACTTATAAATTTGAGTAATGACACCAAATGATGGATTTGAAATAGCAATCTCATCTATTTCAAGATATGCTTGTCCTTTTTGCATCTTTATTTTGAAATCATATTTAATTTTTTTTAAAGGAAATGCCAATCCTTTTTCTAAAAATCGTTTATAAAATAAGGTAAAAGGCACTTCGGATACATCAAAATCCAACGCATTCCAAATATCTTGCAATTTTTCTTGAAGTTCAATCTTATGAAATGAAAATAAAAATAAATAAAGTTGAAAAAGTTCGGATTTGATAATTTCTAAGTCATTATTTTTTATTTTAAAGGATGACGGTTGATAAATATGTTCATAAATCAATTTTTCAATAGGAAAAGATGGTGATTTTTCTTTTTCATAAAGAGTTTGCATTGTTTTTTTGGAGATATTTAATTTAGAAAGTGTTTTTTCTGAAAAATCTTTTGACAATGGATGTGAAATTGGAGCTGGAATCAATATTTCACTCGCTTGTAATTCATGGACAAAACCACTTGCCATAAACGGTTGGATTTTAAATTTTTCAGTAATTAATTCTAGCAAATCAATTTGATTAAAGGTTTTCAGTGGGGTATGTTCTGGATTTTGGAATATTTCTGGAAATAATTCTTCATCTATAAAATGGATTTTATCCAAAGCTTTCATTGAAAACCAAAAATATTGGCGATTGATCCGCGAAATGCTAGGATTTAGGTAGAGAGTGTTGGATTTAATAGCTTTATTATGGATGTAACTTACATTTAATTGGTATTGCTTTCGAAGTTTCAACTGTGAATTATTCAAAAGGGAAATCATTGTAAAACTAGAAAAAGGGACGGTTTTGGTAGCGATTCTTCCTAAATATTGAGTAATGGCTCTCAAACTTTGATTTTCTTTTTTTCTGAAATTATTTAGACTTTTTTGGTTGAGTTGTCCTATTCTTTCCAAAAGAGAATGGGAAGAGAAAAGCAATCCATTTTGTAGAATTGGATCTTGAGATAGTGTTAGTAAATGATTTGTGTGTATTTTTTTAATTTGAATCCATTGTTTTTCAGTCATTTCAAGGTCATCACGAATAGATAATGCAGTGAGTTTGTCAGATGACCATCCTGCCAATCGAATCAAGATATAAGGATTGGATTTCAAGTGATTTATAAGATTTCGTTGAAAAAACGGTAAAAGTACGATTTTTCATCCATAATAATCTCTGCAGTGCCCTCCAATTCTTTTTGAATATTGATAGTTTCTCCTGTGGTTGTAATGGTAGGATTGGGTAATTTAGTTTCTATGATATATTTATTATCTTTCAAAAGCTCCGTTTTTGCAGAAACTTTGCCAATTATTTTACCATATTTCATTGTGGGATGCCCAGACAAGCTGATTAAAATGGGCTGATTTATTTCTATTCTGTCGTAATCGTCTTTGTTGACAAAGACATGACCCGTGGATTCAGATTTTTTCTTTTTTGAAGTATTTTTGGGTTTTACCGCAAGGATGGTATCATTGGTTTTGAAGAATTCTTGAGTGATTTTCAAATCAGGATAAAAGAGTACTTTCCCATCGATTGGACTTTTAATCAAGTAGTTTTCTTTCCAAGTTTGAATTTCTGATAGTAATTTATTGGCATTGTACCTTACTTCTTCCAAAGACATTTTATCCTTATCACTCTTGCCAATTCTAATTTCCGTAGATTGATTAGACAAATTTTTAATGGTATTTCTTATTTCGTTTTGCTTTTCTTTTAGTTTTAAAATTTTACTAAGATAATTGGATACGTTGTTTTTGGCAGTTTTAAGCATCTTTAAAGTAATAGATTTATCTGTACGAAACCTATCTTTTAGTGTTTCTAAATTCTTTTGAGCAATCAAGTGATTTTTGGTTGCAATTTCAATGTCCTTTTCATATTCAGTAATTTGTTTATTGTAGCGTTTCTTTTTACTTAAAATAGTACTAATTTTAAATTGCTCAAACCCTTTTGATTTTTCTGTTTTCAAATTATTGTAGGCTTTTTGCAATTCGGCATACTGATGCCCTAAGCTGCCAAGTTGTAAATCATTTGGCAGAGATGTTGTGAGCAACATTTCTGCATCCATTTGAGCAAGTGGTGTGAGTAGATTTTCCAATTTTTGTACATCTTTAAATTTTGCATTGCTTTGAAGAACAAAGAGTGGTGTACCTTTTTTTATAGTTTGATTTTTCTTAACCAATAAATCTGATATTTGACCGTCTATCGTCGCTTTTATATTGATGGGTGTGGATGCAGATTTGAGTAAAAATTCTCCTTGTATTTTATCGGGTGATTTTATCACAAAACTTAAACCAAGAAGTGCTAAAAAAATAGCAAATACAACAACTGTTCCCCATTGAGTAAACCAGCTAGGCGGCGTGCCTAAAATTTCTTGGATTTCTTCACTACGTAATTGGATTTTGTGTGCTTCTTGATTTAAGTGTGCCATTTGTGAAAGTGTTTAATAGTGTAGTGCAAATATATAAAAACTTTTTATATGAAGTAATGTTTTTTGTAAATAATTTTTGGCGATTGGTATAAGATTCTGATTTAAAGGTATGAAAATACAGATGTTTGGTAAGTTATGTTTTTAGTTAAATATTATAAAAATAACTCATAACTTATTGATATTAAAATATTTCCAGAATCTTGAAAAGTTTAAAGCTCGATAGTTCATTACTTAAAACAACTTCATTATCTTTGCTGTCGAAAATCTATTTTTTTTTAATCAAAATTTAAACTTATGAAGTTCTTTACAAAACAGTTTTATCTTTTTGTAATGATTTTTGCTTTCACATCTATCGCTACATTCGCACAAGTGACTACCGCATCTATCAATGGTGTCGTTACGGATGGCAGTGGTGAAGCATTAATCGCAGCAACAGTAGTTGCAATTCATACCCCCTCAGGTACTCAATATGGAACCACAACTCGGGATAATGGTAGCTATACGCTTCCAAATCTTAGGGTTGGCGGACCTTACCAAGTCATTGTTTCTTATGTAGGAAATGAGACGCAAACATTGAACGATATTTACTTGAGTTTAGCTCAAAAGTTGACCTTGGACTTTGTGCTTTCCTCTGCTGCAGTAAATATGGATGAAATTACGGTTACCGCAAAGAATGATGATATTTTGAATAGTGAGCGAACGGGGGCTTCTACGAATATCGGTGGGGAGCAATTGACCAAATTGCCTACTATTTCTCGTTCTACACAGGATTTTTATAGGTTGGAACCGTCATCTTCTGGGTCTTCTTTTGGTGGAAGAAACAACAAGATGAACAATTTTACTTTAGATGGGTCGATTTTTAACAACCCTTTTGGTTTGGATGCAGCAACGCCAGGTTCACAGACCAATGCACAGCCTGTTTCTTTAGATGCGATTGCACAAATTCAAGTGAATATCGCACCTTATGATGTGACACAGGCAGGATTTACTGGGGCAGCTGTTAATGCTGTGACCAAATCAGGAACAAATGAGTTTAAAGGAAGTGTTTATGGTTTTTACCGAAATCAAGATATGACTGGTAATAAAGTAAATGGAGTAAGTTTTGATGCTCCCGATTTGACGCATGCTCAAACGGGTATTAGTGTTGGTGGACCAATCATTAAAAATAAATTGTTCTTCTTTGCAAATGCTGAATTGGAACGAAGAGGTGATTTGGCTACAGCTTTCGTTGCTAGGAAAGCTGGTGAAGCTGTTGGAGGAAATGTTTCTAGAGTTTTGGAATCTGATTTAGTGGCGGTTTCTAATGCTTTAAAAAGTATTGGGTATGAAACTGGGGCCTACCAAGGGTTTACGCATAGAACAGATAATCAAAAGGCCATGTTGAAATTGGATTGGAATGTTTCTAAAAATACAACCTTGACTGCTACTTATAATATCTTGGATGCATATAGAGACAAGCCTGCTCATCCAAGTGCTTTAGGACGTAGAGGACCAGATCAAACTACTTTGCAATTTGAGAATTCTGGTTATCAAATAAATAATTATTTGCAATCTACTTTGGTAGAAGTGAAAACTATTTTTGGAAATAATGCTTCTAATTTCTTTCAAGCTGGTTGGACAGGTTTTAGAGATTCAAGAAAGCCTAAATCTGTTCCTGCTCCAATTATTAATATTCGTAAAGATGGTACTAATTATATCATAGCAGGACATGAGCCATTTTCAGTTCATAACCGTTTGAATCAAGATGTTTATCAATTAACGGATAACGTGACTATATATAAAGGTAATCATACTTTTACCGTAGGTGCATCTTTTGAAAAATTTGCTTTTGACAATTCATTTAATCTTGGAAATTATCCAGGCACTTTTGGTCCTGGATATGATAGCCCACAAGCGTTTTTGGATTCTGTAGCGAATGGTTCTGTGAAAGCACAAATTGATGCTGCACAAAAGGTTTTTGATGATAATGGTGGAGATGATGGTGAATTAGGAAAAGGTTGGGCTTTGGCTGAAACCAATGTTGGACAATTTGGTATTTATCTTCAAGATGAAATGAATTTTGGTGATTTCACTTTGACTGCGGGTGTTAGAGTGGATAAGCCTTTGTATTTTGATACTAAAACTAAAATTGAAGAGAATTTAAAAAGAGCAGGATTTGCTTACAAGCCTGAGCTTGAATATTCTGATGAAAAGGGTAATGTTACTACATTTGATCAAACCGTATTGCCAAATGACAAACCATTGATTTCTCCACGTGTGGGATTTAAT